>NZ_BAAADA010000203.1:0-5742 GCF_039522005.1 Alkalibacterium indicireducens | reverse complement strand
TGAGGCTGACGGTTGTTTTAGTTCTACGGTAATTTTCCATGTATCCATTATACTCTATACGTGTATGAAAATATACCGAACATACTCAAAAAATATTCGAATATATCACAGGGCTTTCGAGTTCGCCAAAGCGAACCCTCATCCCTGCCGAGCTATCATCCCACGATTGAAACCGTGGGTTTTCTCGCTCGGAAAACTGATGAATTTTTTAAGTGAGAAAACTATCATTTAAGTTAATTAATAGCGAAAGATTCCGATAATAAATAAGTAGCCGCTGATAGTGGACTAACTTACATAGTACAAATTGGGGGAAGTAAATTGAAAATTACGACTAAATTATTGGGTTCTTTTCTGATACTGGCAGTCATCGTACTGGTATTAGGTGGCTTGTCGCTTTTCGGGCTTCAAAGGATGAACGATAATTCTAATGAACTCTATACGGAACGGGTACAGCCGACGATCATTCTATCTGAAATCGCTCAGCTGATGGAAAATACTCGGGTACATATGCTGACCGGGGTTATTAATGCTGATCCGTCAAGAGGAGAACCAGCTCTTGAAAATATCGATCGAATTGAGGAGCTGCTAGCTGAATATAGTAATCGCCAGCTTTATGACGAAGAAGCGGTCCTTGTCGACGAACTGAACAGAACGTGGGTCAACTACTCTGAAAATCTATATGAAACGGGAGATTCTCTGGCAGAACAGGACTTTACCGAAGCAATGAATGGGATTAGACGTGCGGGGGCCTGGTATGGTGCGGCGAATATGTATCTAGAAGAGCTATTGGAAATGAATGAGATTCTTTCATCAGAAGCCTTTGATCAGAACCAGTCTATCTTCACTAATTTAAGATATATAATAATCATTGCAAGTATCCTGGCCACAGCTTTTGCCATTGTGATTGGCCTGTTCATTGGACGAAATATTGGACGCCCGCTGACCTCCATCTCGAGCAAACTGAATGATGTTGCGGATGGAAAGCTGACGGGTCAGACGATTCGCACAAAACGTAAAGACGAAATCGGCATGCTTGAACAGGCAACCAACAAGATGCAGGAAGAGCTGCGTCACATCATTACCTCAGTATCGAACGCAACTCATCATGTCCTGAGTTCCAGTGAAGAACTGACTCAGTCCACAAACGAGGTTGTCCAGGGAGCTGATCAGATTGCGATAACTATGCAGGAGCTCGCATCCGGATCAGAATCACAGGCTACTTATACTAGCGATCTTTCAGAGAGTATGAGTGCATTCGTTCACACAATCGAGCAGTCAGTTGAGGAGAGTGAGCGTGTCTATCAGACGTCCACTAAAGTACGTGGCCTGACAGATGAAGGGCGTCTGATGATGGACTCCTCAGTCACACAAATGCAGACCATCGATGAGATTGTCAAGCAGTCTGTCGACGGAATGAGAGGATTTGATACAAAATCCAGTGAAGTGTCCGAACTGGTCACAGTCATTGAAGGAATTGCAGAACAGACGAATCTTCTGGCACTGAATGCGGCAATTGAAGCGGCACGTGCCGGTGAGCAGGGCAAAGGCTTCGCTGTAGTAGCTGATGAAGTCAGAAAACTGTCGGAAGAAGTGTCCGGTTCCGTTGTGGAAATTACTGACATCGTTAGACGCATGCAGGAAGAATCTGCACAAGTCGTTGGTGCACTGGAAAATGGGTACAGTGAAGTTCAGAAAGGAACTACACAGATTCAGAAGACCGGGAAGACCTTCAACAGCATTTCATCTTCAGTTGAACAAATGGAACGGACGATACGAAGAATTACTGAAAAGCTGGCAGACAACAAGGAACAAACGGTCAATATGAGTTCCAGTGTAGAAGAGATTGCGTCGATTTCTGAAGAGTCGGCTGCGGGTATCGAACAGACGTCGGCATCGGCTCAACAGTCAAACAGCACGATGCAGGAAGTCTCCGCAAGCTCAGAAGAACTGGCCCGTCTGGCAGAAGAACTGAACCAGCTGGTCGAGCGCTTCGAACTATAGGACTAGTAGAATAATAAGGAATTTAACCCGGATTGAGTGATCAGTTGATCGCCCCGTCCGGGTTTTACTGTGTGCAGGGCAGGAATGACATCAGTAGCAGAGGCTAAATGCAGTTGCGGAGGTCGTTTCGAGTCGAAGATGCAGTTATAAATCGTCTACTTATAGTTCAGCACAAACGGCTGGTACGGAAATGGAGGTAGAGTGATTCTAGTTATAGTTCAGGCGTCTCATTTAGATTAACTTGCCACTAGAAGGGGTCTAGAGGAAGCTTTGTGCGAGAAAAAGAATTAAGCTACAGCTAGAGGGGGCCTAATGATAGTTTAGCTTCATAGAAAGAAATAAACTACAGCTGAAAAGGATCTTATGACAGTTGCCCGCCAGAAAAAATATCGGAACTAAAAGTAAAACAAGACTACTGTGAGTTCAGCAGCATGGCACTCTCCTAAGGTGCAGCTATACAGGCATAACGACTAGTATACCTTGAATTACTCGACTCAAAAAGCAGGTAAAGCTCTTGAAGAATGTAGAATCTGCTCAGGCAGATTCAACTGCCTATAGATACACAGAACTAGCCATGAAACTCTACTCCTTTTCGGACGTTTTTAGTGAAGAAAGTCTGGCCTTAACTAAAGAGTGTGCTAAGATAAGGGTGAATAGGTAGAACATAATCACTTTGAATGATGCTTTGCCAGAAAGCGTTACGGGAGGTCACACAATGAGTAGAGAAACAGAAGCAGTGGAAGTCATTATTGTTGGAGCGGGATTAGCCGGTTTATCAGCCGCCCGTGTGGTTGATGGCAGCGGACTGAGTTACAAAATTCTCGAGGCAACAGACCGGGCCGGAGGAAAAGTTTATTCAGGATGTAACGAGCTGGGAGAGTATCCTCTGGAACTGGGAGCACAGTTTGTCAATAAGGATATGACTGAGCTGACCAGGCTAATTGAAGAAAGCGGGATGCATTTAAAGCGTACCGTTTCGAAGCCAGACAGTGTCTATCTGCACGCAAAAACACGGACGGACGTTGGCGCGTTCATCGAATCCGTCGATGAAGAAATTGTTCATAGCGAGACTGACACGCGTCTGTCCCTTGCCCAGACGATAGAAGATTGGGTAGAAAACGAACAGGAAGAAGCAATAGCCAAGAGTTTTTTCACTGAGGAATCAACGGTTAGTACCGAGCACATTCTTGCCGAAAGCTTTCTCGAAACGATTGAGCGGTACGCGTCTGAACTGGATGATCTTACACATCAGGCATCCGGGCAGCTCACACAGGTAGTCGATTATCTTTCGTCTCAGCTGAAAGAAGAGATTTTGTTCAACCATCCAGTTGAATCTGTTGAGTATGAAGATGGACTATATACATTAAATACGAGCAATGGGAAGAGTCATCATGCCAAAGCCGTCATATTTGCGATTCCTCCAACGGCCGGAAGCCGCATTAAGTTTCAGGAAGAGTTGAAGACTTATTACGAGCCATTTCTGACTAGCTACATCGATGGGTCAGTTATTAAAGTGTCTCTAACATATGAGCAACCATTCTGGCATCACTATGACATGAACGGGAAATCCGTTCCTGTAGAAGGAATCGTCTATGGTGATTACGATGGGCTGAGTGTTTCCGACTCTTCAAAGGAGGGAGACCATCCAAGATTGACTGCCTTTATTGGAGGAGATTTGGCGAAAGACTTGGTGGAGCGGTCAGAACAGGATCGTCATCAGTTTGTGCTGGATAGATTGAGAGACGTCCTGGGTGATCAGGTGGAGGAATACTTGGATTACAGAGAAAGCATCTGGGTCGACCATCCATATTATGGGGGAGGATATAGCGGGCAGGTGCATGTGGCGGGCTTACCGGAATCGCCTGATAAACTGCGAACGCCTTTTAAGTTATCTGTTTTTGCAAGTACAGAGTTGGCTGAAGCTTTTCCAGGCTTTATGGAAGGGGCACTCCGGTCAGGAAAGTCTGCAGCAGAGAAGATAATCGACCTGGTCGACCGGTCAGACAAACATTGACTTAGCTATAATAATGAACCAGCAAACATGATGATGAACAACTATAGATTTATGTTCATCATCATGTATCTTTTTCACAGACTTAGGCGTATGATGAGTGTAAATAATCAGATTAGAGATAAGGAGTGAGTAGAGATGAAGTTAAAGCGGAGTATTTTACTTGTGGTGGTCTTCCTTCTGACAGCCTGTGCGTCAGAATCCGACGGGGATATGAGAGATAAATCGACAGGATATGACGGTGGAGGGACCGTGATGACGGAAGACTCGGCCGATATGGAAATGGCTGCAGAAATCGGGGAATCACCGGAGAGTTCAGGTGAACGTCTGATTGGAGAAAAAGTCATTCGAACGGCAAACATGGACTTTGAAACGGTCGAGTACACTGAGACGGTTACTTATATTCGCGAATTGGTCACGCGGCACGACGCATTTATCGAACATTCCTATGAATCAAGCCATACACCGGGCGGGGGAGCATCCAGACAATACAGAATGATTGATTACACCCTGCGTGTACCGACGGAACATCTGACGGCTTTTCTGAATGATTTGGAAGGTGTTCAGGCTCAGAAAATCAGTGAACAGATAGGAACTGAGGATGTCACGCAGTTCTATAGAGATACTGAATCAAGAGTGCAAGTTCTGGAAAACAAGGAAGAACGTCTGAACGAGCTGCTGGATCGAGCCGAGACGATTGAAGAAATCATTCAGATCGAAGACAGTCTGAATGAGACTATTGCAGAGAGAGAAAGTCTGCAGTCCCAGCTGGACTACTTTGATGATCTAATCGACTATACTGTGGTGAGAATGACTATCACCGAACGCCCAAGAATTTCCGGTGACCGGGAAGAAGGACTCTCATTCCTTAGACGGGTGCAGGAAGCACTGACAGATTCATTCTTTGCCTTTTACTACATTGTGCAGGACATCATCATCTTCTTCATTTATGCGTTTCCTTATATTCTGGTACTCGGGCTGATTGGATTGGTCATCTGGCTTGTAGCTAAGCGTTTTAAACGTAGAAATTAAGTGGCTGACTATAAGAAGGTGAACTAACGGCCTATTCTAATTTCTAAAAGTAAAATAGTAGCTTCATTTTGTATAGATGTACAAAAGAGAGCTGCCATTTTACTTTTTTAATTTTTTAGAGTTGTTTGCTATGGAGATAATGGGCTTATTATTATACCCAGGGTTCTGACCTAGCTTTTTCTGCTGACTCGTGTCATGAACCGATTTGAGCAGCAGGGGAAATTACTCTTGGGCAGGAACTCAACTGGCATTTTTGCTTGAGTTGCCTGGCAAAGACTGTTTGGCCGGCAGCTCAGTTTGTTATGTTCAGTGAGTCCGGGTGTATGGGCAGTTGCACCTGAACCCAACAGAGAGACTAGCTGGAGTCTGGGGTCAAAAGTCATTAGACCTGGAACTCCAGATAAATTCCGAACTGAGTAACCGGTATACAATCGGTTAACCCATTACTCGCCGACTCAATTTTGTTCAGTTCACTCGCAAAGGAACTAAAAGCTTTTCAAGAAGGAACATATGCGCTCCCTAGCGCATATGAACAACTCAATAGAAGAATTTAGGGGCCTTTTTTTGATTACACTGCATTTGATTAGTGAAATAGAGGCAGATTACTTATAATTGAGTTAAGTGATTAGGTAACTCCCAATAATCTATGAAAAATTATGTTTCCCAAATTTCTCGTTGCTCGTATGATGATTTCTGTC
>NZ_BAAADA010000202.1:0-3960 GCF_039522005.1 Alkalibacterium indicireducens | reverse complement strand
TAAAATACTACAGTTTGTCTAACACACTCCAACCGTAGGGACTACGGGGGTAGCCTGGTAAATAAAAGCAACCGCTGATACTCTATTAAACAAGTGTGTCAAGTCTACTTTGTTCCCAGGAATCTCCCACTTCTAAGCGTGAGCGAAAGTGGGGGTAGTTCAACATAATACTATACGCTTATTGAAACGTAAAAGCAAAGGGACATAGACCATAACTTTTAAAGAAAGAAGGAACAGAATATGTTTAATGGAATTCATCATGTGGCGATCATTGCAAGTGATTATGACCGGTCTAAAGCTTTTTATACACAAACGCTCGGTCTGACTATCATCAGAGAAGTGTACAGAGAGGAAAGAGAATCATATAAGTTGGACCTGGAAGCTGGTAATGCTCAAATTGAACTCTTTTCATTCCCAGATCCTCCAGCTAGAGCGAATGGACCTGAAGCGGTAGGGTTGAGACACTTATGTTTCGAAGTGGATGATGTAGTAGAAGCAAAAGGACAGCTGGAGGGCAAGGGAATCGAAGTTGAAGAGGTAAGAACGGATCCCTATACGGGCAGGTTGTTCACTTTCTTCAAGGATCCGGATGGGCTCCCATTGGAACTATATGAGAGAAGCTGAACGCAAAAAAGAACCCCTGTTTCCGCAGGGGCTCTTTTGCATAGAAAGGAGATGATTTATGAAAAAGAAAACTAGTAGTACTGCTACTAACTATGTTTCTAAGTAAATGATAACGCATACATTATAGATAGTCAAGCCTTTTTCAGATATTCAGTAAATTAATTATAACGCTTTCAAAAAAGTGAGGATATAAGCTGCCCCTCATACATGTTTGCTTGACGGCCTGATGAAAGTAAGGCAAAATATAAACATACTAGTTTAGGAGGAATTACCTATGAGAAAAAGAATGCTGCACACTTGCGTAAGAGTAAAGGATCTGGACAAGTCATTGGATTTTTATAAAGATGTTCTGGGAATGAAAGAAGTTCGCCGTCTAGATTATCCTGAATACAAGTTCACCCTGGTTTATCTGGCATTGCCTGGAGATGAAGTGGAGCTGGAGCTGACATATAATTATGATCAGGAAGAACCATATGATCTGGGAAATGGATACGGGCATATTGCAATAGGCGTAGAGAATCTTAGCGATACTCACGACGAGTTCAGTCAGTCTGGGCAGGATGTTACAGAGCTGACAGAATTATCTGACGGTGCAGCATCTTACTTCTTTATTAAGGATCCTGATGGATATAAGATCGAGATCATTCAGTTGAAAGATTAAGTTGTTTTAAGTATCGGGTCTAGGATCCGATACTACATATGAGGGGAGAAATAAAATGGGGGATGCAAACTGCGACACAGGGGCATTTCATTATGCATCACGAAGAGAGCTAGCGGTTGGTAAAAATGGAATGGTTGCTACATCACATCCGCTAGCTGCACAAGTCGGGCTCGACATACTGAAGAGAGGTGGAAATGCCATCGATGCCGCCATAGCAACTGCTGCGACACTTACTGTTGTGGAGCCAGGATCGAACGGCATCGGAGGAGACAGTTTCAGCATATTATGGAAAGATGGAGAACTGCATGGGCTGAATTCCAGTGGGCCATCTCCTGAAGGGTTGGATCCGGATCCATACCTGACGAAAGAAAAGGACTTTCCAACGTTTGGCATCAATGCGGTCACTGTTCCTGGGGTTCCTGCCGGATGGGCTGCTTTAAGTAAAAAACACGGGAAACTTCCATTGAAAGAGGTACTGGAGCCAGCTGCGAAAATTGCTGAAGAGGGGTACGTCATTACGAATACTGTTTCACAGGCCTTTCAACGTACTTTCAAACGCTTTTCTAAAGAGAAAGATAATTACCCGGAACTCGAGTCCTGGTTCAAGGTCTTTGCACCAGAAGGTACAGCGAAACAGGCGTTGGATATTATTAAACTTCCTGGGCATGCCAGAGGTCTTCGACTGATCGGTGAGACAGAAGCGGATGCTTTCTATAATGGCAAGATTGCGGAAGCCATTGATGCATTTTCCAGAAGACATGGAGGAAGCTTGAGACTGGATGATCTTAAATCCTTCCAGCCGGAATGGGTCGATCCTGTTTCTGTAGATTATAAAGGCTACCAAGTCTGGGAGATGCCGCCAAATGGACAGGGAATCGTAGCATTAATGGCGCTTAACTCTCTTAAACATCTGGAACTGGCTGGAAAAGATGACGCTGAGACGCTACATAAGCAGATCGAAGCAATCAAACTGGCTTTTGCTGACGGGAATTTGACTATTGCCGATCCTGAGAGGATGACGGTAAGTGCGGAAGAGCTGCTTTCTGAAAGATATGCAAAGGAAAGAGCAGATCTGATCGGTCATGATGCGATAGATGCTGTACCAGGTATCAGTGATTCATCAGGAACCGTCTATCTTGCTGCAGCAGACGCTGACGGCAATATGATTTCATACATTCAAAGTAATTACATGGGCTTCGGTTCAGGGGCAGTCATTCCGGAATTTGGCATCAGTCTGAATAACCGGGCCGTTGGGTTCACAAACGAAAAAGGACATGTGAATACCCTTACACCGGCTAAGCGGCCTTTCAATACCATCATTCCCGCTTTCCTTACAAAAGAAGGGCAGCCGATGGGGCCTTTTGGCGTGATGGGTGGACACATGCAGCCACAAGGTCATCTTCAAGTGATCCAGTCCATGATTGATTTCGGGCTAAACCCTCAGGATGCTCTAGACAAACCAAGATGGCAGTGGGTCAAAGGGCGGAAAGTACTCGTTGAACCTGAAATACCATTTTCTGTACTGACAGATCTGAAACGCCGGGGACACGACATAGAAGTGACTCTTGAAAAAGGTCAGTTCGGAAGGGGTCAGATTATTTTAAGAAACAAAAATGGTGTGCTGATCGGAGGGACAGAACCAAGAACAGACGGGACGGTTGCTGTCTGGTAAGAAGATAAAATAGACTATTAGCGAAGGTGGAGAGGTATAATGGCAATACTGGCTTTTGATATTGGAGGAACATCAGTTAAGTATGGAATCTGGTCTGATGAATCTTTGTCAGATAAAGGGAAGTTTAAAACACCGCAGACCTGGGCAGAGATGAAAGCTCAACTTTCTCGTGTGAAAGAAGAGGCTGATTCGACTTACAGTCTTGAAGGAGTCGCATTTTCGGCTCCCGGAGCGGTCAATCAGATCGACAGGCAGATAGAAGGAGTCAGTGCAGTCAGATACCTCCACTTCTTCCCTATATATGATGAACTCGAAGAGATGTTTAGACTGCCTGTGTCATTTGAGAATGATGCAAACAGCGCAGGTCTGGCTGAAGTATGGAAAGGGGCTGCGAAAGATAACGACAATGTTCTTTTCGTGGTGATTGGAACGGGAATCGGTGGGGCAGTTATCGTCAATAAAAAAGTCCATCATGGACCGCATTTATTCGGTGGAGAGTTCGGCTTCATGCTCCTTAATGAAACTAAGACATTCAGTCAGATTGGTACAGCGGTGGCCATGTCCCGTCGTTATGCAGAGCGGATGGGGATGAGTTACGATGATATAGATGGACAGGCGGTGTTTGAACTTGCCAATCAGGGGGATGTCATAGCTAAAGAAGAAGCAGACACCTTCTTTATGTATCTGACTATGGGACTTTACAACCTTGCTTATGCGTTTGATCCTGAGAAGATAGTAATCGGGGGAGGCGTATCCAGTATGGACGGGATCCTTGAGCGCATCGAAGTTGAGTTTGACTCTCTATTTGCACGTCTGCAGCACACCCCTTTTCGTCCAGTGATTGAAACGTGTGAGTTCAAAAATGATGCTAACCTGATTGGAGCCGTCTATAACTTTATGCAGGAAAATAAATAGACAGGGCACCTGGTAACTCCCAATAATCTATGAAAAATTATGTTTCCCAAATTTCTCGTTGCTCGTATGATGATTTCTGTCGATGAAG
>NZ_BAAADA010000201.1:0-536 GCF_039522005.1 Alkalibacterium indicireducens | reverse complement strand
GAACCCTCATCCCTGCCGAGCTATCATCCCACGATTGAAACCGTGGGTTTTCTCGCTCGGAAAACTGATAATGAAGAACCTAAGTTGACGATTGGGCCGTTTGATATCGAACACCTGAAGACTCTTCACCCTGTTCCGTGTTACGCTTTCAGAATTACGGAAAGATCCACCGGTAAAGTACTCGTGTTTACTGCGGATTCAGGATTTATTGAAGACTTTATACCATTCTGTGAATCGGCCGATTATCTTTTAGCAGATAGTAACTTCTATAAAGGTATGGAGAATCACACGGTCCATATGACAGCAAAAGAATGCGGACAGATCGCATCAAAAGCTGGCGTATCGAACCTGATACTTACTCATCTGCCACAAACTGGAAATTGGAGCGATCTGGTTCAGCAGGCGCAGGAAGAGTCTCCGGATACTACAGTCCAGCTCGCTGAAAAAGATAGACACTATAATATTTAACTCAAGTTTCGCACCCTGATCAAACCTTGGAAAGCCTATCGGCTTAAGGTTAATCAACTAAATCAAAC
>NZ_BAAADA010000200.1:0-4163 GCF_039522005.1 Alkalibacterium indicireducens | reverse complement strand
TGCATGGGACAGTTCGAATTGTTCAGGGTGCACCCATCCTTCTTTCATATGACAGACCTTTAAGTGCAGATTGATTCCCGACTTAGTCGGGCGAAACGTGCCCCAGGGATACCGTGTTTTATTCAGTGAAAAAGTGGACGAATCAATTAGAAACACGCGTTCTTTTGATTGCAGCACTGTTTTTTCATGAACCAGTGAAAGTAATTGCGTGAAAATATCCATCAATACAGAGGGTTCCATCTTTCGCAGGGCACGGGATAATTGAGAATAGCTGATGGACTCAATATCAATCACTTTTTTTAAGTTTGGGTTGACCAACTGTTGATCCAAATGCCGTAGGCTATCGGTTTCATCATTAATCGCATAGAGAAAGATTTTCAGTACTTTCTTAAACGTTAATTTTTTTGAATAGCGATCAAACTGACCGATAGCCTGTCGAGACGATTCACTTAATGTTTCTAAAGAAATGTACGAAAACCATTTATTTATGGTCATTTTTGTATTATACTTATCCATGTTGTAAGTCCTTTGTTTTGGTCTTGGATAAGTCATCCAACCCCATTATAAAGGACTTTTTTATGTCATGAAACAGTTAAATTTTTAATGCAACACTAGTGAATTATTTATAAGAAGTTTCAATAACCGGAAGGGTTAAACCTGGATATTCAACTGCAAAACTTGAGTAAATAATTTAAAGATGTATTTTCCATTAAAAGGTGGCTCTTTTGATAGTGGTGAGCAAGAATATATAAAAGCTGTAGATGACGTCACTTTTTCAGTGTATGAAGGAGAGACTTTAGGAATTGTTGGAGAATCTGGAAGTGGTAAAACAACCTTAGGACGTACAATGATCCGTTTAAATGAACCAACGGCGGGTGAAATTCTTTATGAAGGGGAAGATATATCAAATTTTTCGAGAAAAGAGTTGACTCCTTATCGGAAAAATATGCAGATAATTTTTCAAGACCTCTATTCATCCTTGGATCCAAGGATGACAGTCGGAGAGATTATTGAAGAACCTTTAGTTATTCAAAAAAAGTTAAATCTTACTAAAAGAACTGAACGCGTAAAGAAACTCATGGAAATGTGTGGTTTAAACGAAAGTTTCATTAATCGTTATCCACATGAGTTTTCAGGCGGACAGCGTCAGCGTATTGGTATTGCTCGCTCCTTAGCATTGAATCCAAAAATGATAGTTTGTGATGAAGCAGTATCGGCTTTAGATGTATCTATTCAATCTCAAATCATGAATTTATTACTTTACTTACAACGGCGTGAAAATTTAACTTACGTTTTTATTTCTCATAACTTAAATGTGGTCTACCACATGTCTGACCGAATAGCGGTAATGTATCATGGAAAAATTGTAGAACTAGCAGATCGTGAAGAATTATATTTCAATCCGATTCATGATTATACAAAATCATTACTCAAAGCAATTCCCAATGTTGAAAACGGGTATATTGCAGGTGGGAGTCAGATTAATTACGAAGCGAGTTTACCAGATGGATATTCATTTACTAAAATAATTGAAGACAATCAAGCTTTATACGAAGTAAAACCTGGACATTATGTATATTGTTATAAAAAATAGTAGGAATGGAGCAGATAAATGAATAAAGATTTGAAATATTTAGACACACAACTACCAGAGGATATAGCAAAACTAAAAGCCGTGGGTGAGTATGACCGAGTCGAAAGAATCATCGATAAACGCTTGGAAAAAGATTTACCGGTTGCTTTAAGAAAGAGATTAGAACAAGAAAAAGAAATACTACCTATTATTAGAGATTCTTATCCTCATACCTACGAGGCAGCATTATCATTATTTAAAGATAATATTGCCGATTTTAAAACCGAAGAATTCGAAAGTTTACGCGATGAAGATGCCTTAGATTGGGTATATTTGGATGGCGAAATTCATTTCCGAGAAAACATTTTACAAAATATTATGAAAACTCGTCCCAATTATGCCAAACGTTGTACTAACCCTGAATTACTAGATAAGCGCACAAATTTACTTAATGAAACAATGCATAAGATGAAAGAAAAAGGGGAATTGACTTATCATATTCGTTTACGTGCAACTTTGAAGGTGAAACCAGAGGCTCAAAAACCAGGAGAGAAAATTAGAGTTCACTTGCCTTTGCCGATTGAATATGCTCAAGTAAAGAACTTTAGACTCATTGATACATCTCATAAATCAGCTCTAGTGAATGAACCTGACCATCCAGCAAGAACCGTTTATTTTGAGAAAGAATATGAAGCGGACGAAGAGTTTTATGTGGAATATGAATTCGATAATCATATGGTGTATAAAAATCCTTTGCCGGAAGAAGTAGACGAAGCACAACCTACATTTTATACTGAAGAACAATTACCACATATTAAATTTTCACCTTATATCAAATCAGTAGCTAAAGAGATTATCGGGAATGAAACCAATCCTCTTGAAAAAGCACGTTTAATTTACGAATATATTACTAAAAATGTGATGTATTCGTTTGTCCGTCCTTATTACACCATTACAGATATTCCAACTTACGCTTTAACAGGTTTTAAAGGAGATTGTGGTATCCAAGCTCTTACTTTTATTACCTTATGTCGTGCAGTTGGAGTTCCAGCAAGATGGCAGGCTGGCTTATACACCAATCCAGAAACAATAGGAAATCATGATTGGGCTCAATTTTATGTAGCCCCATTTGGCTGGTTATATGCCGATACTTCTTTTGGTGGCTCAGCATACCGAACAGGTGAAGAAGAACGATGGAAATTCTACTTCGGGAACTTAGAACCATTCAGAATGCCAGCAGTATCCGATTTTCAACATGATTTTACACCTGCGTTAGATTTCAGTCGAAATGATCCGTATGATAATCAAAACGGAGAAGCTGAATTCGAAAGTGGAAAATTAACTTATAATGATATTGAAACAACGGAAGTCGCTATTGAAATTTATGAAAAGGAAGATTAATCGATGAAAATTACTAAAATTTCTCACAAAACAATTACTATTGAACCTATTGTAAGTTTCAAAATTGCGAGTTCAGATGATACTCGGACGGATACAGTTATTGTAAAGGTTGAAACGGATGCAGGGGTTACCGGGTATGGTGAATCTCAGCCTTCGAAAGTTGTTACTGGTAATAACATAGAAGATGTAACAAATTTCTTAACGGAAATGGACAATACATTAAAAGGTGAAAATCCTTTAAACATCGGGCGCATACATGAAATCATGAACCGCCAATACAAAGGGAAGACTGCAGGAAAAGCTGGTATCGATTTAGCTTTATATGATATTTTAGGAAAACACACAGGCCTTCCAGTTTACCAATTGTTAGGGGGATCATCAAACCAGGTAGAATCAGACATGACAATCGGAATCGATGAACCTAAAGAAATGGCGAAACTTGCAAGACAATATGTCGATGAAGGATTTAATATTCTGAAAATAAAAGTTGGATTGAATGCGAAAGATGATATAGAAGCGATTCGTTTAATTCGAGAAGAAGTTGGACCAGATATCAGTCTCCGAGTGGATGCGAACCAAGGCTACTATAAGAAACAAGCCGTCCATGTTCTAAATGAATTTTATAAGTATGGTGTGGAAGAAGTAGAACAACCTGTTCCATATTGGGATTATGAAGGTATGAAGTTTATTAAAGACAATGTAACACAACAAATTATGATGGATGAATCTGTCCTCTCACCCCAAGATGCATTTCGCGCGATTAAGGAAGAAGCATGCGATATCATCAATATTAAATTAATGAAATCCGGTGGCATTTATCCTGCCTTACAAATAAATGCGATCGCACAAGCTGCTGGCTTACAATGTATGGTAGGTTGTATGTCTGAATCCCGTATTGGGATTGCTGCTGGAGCAGCTTTAGCTGCTTCACAAAAAAATATTACTTATGCGGACTTAGATAGTTATCGTATGAGTAAAGAGGTTCCCGGCATTAAGAGTGATTTCACGCAAGAAGGTGGAATTATGACTTTGTCAGAAAAACCAGGACTAGGATTAGATATTGATTTAGAATTTTAATATTTAGTCTACAATCATATTATTAATCCCCCCAAAAAGTTAGTTAGTGTCAATACTTTCTTTTAATAATTGCTTACAATGGTTGTTATATCAAGGAAAAGCAAAAAAACAC
>NZ_BAAADA010000199.1:0-6158 GCF_039522005.1 Alkalibacterium indicireducens | reverse complement strand
GTGTACGGAACCGTACGCACGGTGGTGTGAGAGGACGGTAAATAAATTAATTATTTACCTCCTACTCGATTGTGTCATGTATACTGATACAAGAGTATAACTGAAGGAGACATACAGCATGGAAAGAATTGAATCAGTTCAGAACAAGCAAGTAAAGGAATGGAAGAAACTGCTGACACGAAAAGGCAGGAAAAAACAGAATAAATATCTGATAGAAGGACTGCACCTAGTAGAAGAGGCCGTCAAAGCCGGCATAGAGATCGAACACATTCTGATTCGTGAAGATAAGCTTGATCAATACACAGCCATTGTCGATCAGGTGCCGGGAAATCTCATTATTATTTCAGAATCGATTTCTGAATCTTTAAGTGATTCCGTAACTGAACAGGGCATTTTCGCGGTCATCATGCAGAAGGAAGAAGAGAACGCTATTCATGGGAATAAGCCAGTACTGATGCTTGATCAGGTTCAAGATCCCGGAAATCTTGGTACCCTGATTCGAACAGCTGATGCTGCTGGTTTTGAAGCCGTGATCATTGGGGAAGGGTCAGTCGATTTATATAACCCCAAGGCACTGAGGTCTGCTCAGGGCAGCCATTTTCACCTGCCTGTCATTCATTCAGCTCTTGAAAACTGGATCAGTCAGTTTAAAGAGAAGAATATACCTGTATATGGCACAGCGCTGGATGAGCGGGCTGTATCTTACCATACGGTAGAACCGAAAGAACAGTTTGCGCTTATAGTAGGAAATGAAGGCAATGGGGTAGCTGATCACTTGTTACAGGAGACTACGACCAATCTCTACATCCCGATCAAAGGCCAGGCTGAATCTTTGAATGTCGCTATAGCCGCCAGCATCCTTATGTTTTCTTTACATCAATGAGTAGAAATTTGACAGAAATATCACATTTGATATGAAAACGTTTTACAGGAGCCTTTCATCCTTTAAAATCAGACGTATTAGGAGTACTATAAGTACTATAAGTACTGGACAGGCAATTAGACCTGTTATTTAAACTAACTTTATTACATTAAATACTCTGACTAAGATCTGATAAAGGAGAGCTTCCATGGAATTCGTTCGTTCAATTTGGGAAAATGACAAAGATTATATGACATTGGTCGAAGACCTGCTTGAAAGCGAAGATTTACTTAAACTAGACGATATTACGCATCACCATTATACAACACGACTCATTCACTCACTGTTCGTTTCTTATGTCAGCTATAAAATAGCTAAGCGACTGAAACTGAACGCTAGAGCCGTTGCAAGAGCAGGACTGCTTCATGACTTTTTCCATGAATGCAGAGAAGAGATTGCTCTTATGAATGAAGGTTCGCATAATTGTGTTCACCCAAAAATAGCCGTCAAGAATGCACAGCGTCTGACGGAATTAAGTGAACTTGAAAAAGATATCATCCTTAAGCACATGTTCCTGACTACTACAGGGGTCGGTATTCCTAAATACAAGGAAAGCATGATCGTTACATGTGTAGACAAATATTGCGCAATCAATGAAGTATCTACACCGCTTAGAATGAAAGCTAAAGCAAAACTGGCTGAATGGAGCCTCAAATTGAGCGTCGTCCATGCCTGATTCCAGCCGATAATTAAAAAAATTCAATCCGTTTCCAGTTAAGTTCTAAAAGAACTTAATTGGAAACGGCTTTTTTTGGTGCACGATGCCATTTCCTGATTATTGAACAAGGGAGCTTTTGGCAAGCACTTGGTTTCATTTGATAAAAGTTTAGAGAAGTGATTCTGACAGCATGAGTGCAGGAAAAAAAGCGATGCCGGATAAGCTCTTAGGCATCGCTTCAGACTAGTTAGTCAGTCGGTTCGTCAGAAGTCAGGGAGACTTTCTGAGGTTTAATTTGTCACGGAGAAGGCCGGAACTGACAGCAGTCAGCGGAATAGAGAGGATCAGTCCAATGCTTCCAGCTAAAGCTCTAATGACTTCCGTCGCAATGACATTCATATTGATGATGCTGATGAACGGTTCCTGATAGGCCGTGAACAGTAAAAGCAGTGGGATCATTGATCCAATGTAAGCCAGGATCAACGTGTTAGCCATCGTTCCCATAATATCTTTTCCGACATTCATACCTGATAGAATCAGGCGTTTTGTAGAAACAGTCGGGTCAGCCATCCGTATTTCTTCCATAGCAGAAGCAATGGACATGCCGACATCCATCACAGCACCAAGTGCACCCATGATGATCCCCGCGAAAAGCAAGCCACTGAAATTAAAGTCCACATTTTGTGGGATATACATGAGCATCATAGCTTCCTGACCGGACAGTCCAGTCAAGTTGATCTGGTTCCCGACGATATAAGTTATGAGTCCCGAGATCAGTACCCCACCCAATACACCTGTGATGGCAGCAATGGATTTAATGTTCAGGCCGCCGACTGTCAAAATAGTGACCACCGTAATGATAAGAGAAATTAGGATAGTCATGAGTATCGGGCTGTATCCTGCAAGCAGGCCGGGAATGAGTACTCTTAAGAGAAGGAACAAGGTCAAAGCGAGAGTCAGGATCGTCTTCAGTCCTTTCAGCCCCCCAAGCAGGATAAGCAGGACAACGAACAGTGCCAGTACGATATATATTGTTCGATCTCTCTCGTACTCAACGATATGAACCTGAGACTCCCCGCCAATTTCAATGACGCTGATCAGAATTCTGTCTCCAGGCTCCACTTCAAAGTCGGAACCCGGATTTCCAGTAAGGGTATGGATAGCCTCGACTTCCTCGCCCTCCTGGTCACCTGAAAGGATTTCAACGCGAACTGTCTGTATTTCTTGATAGAAACCTTCATCCAGACCAGGACCGTCACCTGGAAGGACTTCAATGACTCTGGCTCGTTCTATTTCGTCCGCTGGAACATCCTCAAAATCATTATTGTATTCATCAATCGTTTCAAATTCTTCAAATTCCTCGAAATCTTCACTATCATCGTCCAGTTCCGAAGCAAGCAGTCTGCTTTGGGAGTCGAATGGACCGGATGCTTCTTCAGCATGAGCTGAGTAGATAAAGTAGGGGATGATCAGATTCATCAGCAGTGTGATCATCACTAAGCGTTTCTTCATGTGTTCATTCTCCTCATTTTAAGTTTTTGTGTCTGCCTGGAGACGGGCTTTATGAACCGGATGGTCTCTCACAGCAAACAAAAAGAGCATCTAATGCTGACTACTTGGTGGCTCAGTAGGTACTCTCATGTATTTCAAGTATAGCATGAACAAACAGGTAGAAAGAGAGGAATTAAGTGACAGTTTATTTAAAACTTTGTGGCAGGGAAGGAGGTAAATGGGGCATATCAACTTGGACAGGACGCAAGACGGACGACATGTCACGACAAAAAAGTTAAATATAGGATTTGTAGTGATGAATATGCCATATATCGATTTATAGATCTGTTCATTGTCTTCCATAAATACAAGTTCTTTACGGCCGCTCTCATAATGGACTAAATAGGTATCAAACTGATCAGTATCGAATGTATCCTGTCCTTCTAACTCTTCATATTGGACAGGAGTCAACCTATTTATATTAAGGGATAATAACTATTGCTTGAACAAATCACTCACATTCGTTATGATTATGTAGGAAAAGGAATGACCTTGTTAGGTGAGGCTCCCATATGGAGACACGCTACTGCCCAGAAATGTCCAAAGACGCCAATGGGTCAGCAGGAATCTTCGGATGAAGGGGATTTTTAATGTAGCTGAGACTGAAACAGACTCTATGCCATATGAAGCTGAAGCTCAACGACAGAGGTGTATGAAGATGAACTCTGTATTCATGTTCTTTACACGCTCTTATTGGCGTGTTTTTTTATTTATAATGATAGATAACACACAGAGAGGTTATTGACCAGCTAATTTACGGAGGTGAAGCGAAGATGGACCCTGTTCCCTTGTGTATCGGGTATAAATTTAAAGAAGTTAAAAAATCAGGTTATTCGCTTAGCCCGATTAAAATAGAAAGGACGATTACCTATGAAATTAATGAAAAGCAACAAGCAGAAAACGTATGACCAGATTTTTCTGGCTGCAAAAAAGAATGACCGCGAGACATTCAGAGAACTGTTCCTGAGACTGCATGATCGGGACCAGCACGAAGTCTTTCATTTGTTATATCCTGAAAAGAAGAGGAAAATTTCCGAATTTTTAAGTCCTGAAGAATTTGCAGAAATTTTCGAATGGATGGAAACAGAAGACCAGGAAGATGCAGTTCACTATTTACCAGATGAATACATGGCTCAAGTATTCAACTTTATGGCAGCAGATGATGTGGCTCACTTCCTGACTGAAAGTGACGAAACAGATAATCAGACTCTGCTCGCTATGATGGATGAGGAAGAAAGTCAACGTGTTCAGGAACTCCTGTCGTATGCACCGAAAACAGCCGGATCCATTATGACCAAAGAGTTCATTGCTATCCATTATAAGCAGACCCTGACAGAAGTCATCGAACAGCTGCGACAGATCGGTCGCGAAGCTGAGACGATTTATTACTTATATGTTGTAGATGAGAAGGAAAGACTGGTCGGCGTGCTCTCGCTCAGAGACTTGCTGCTCTCTCCTGAAACTGAAACGGTTGAAAACATCATGTTCAACCAGGTCGTTTCAGTGCGCATCGATGAAGACCAGGAACAGGTCGCCCGCATCATTCAGGATTATGACCTGCTTGCCATACCAGTCCTTGACCATGAAGGCAAAATGCAGGGGATCGTTACTGTCGATGATGTCATGGATGTCCTGGAAGAAGAGGTAACGGAAGACTTTAACGAATTCGCTGCGATCAAGCGCAGTGATGATGACCGTAAAACTAAAGTCACACCGTTCAGTACAGCGAAGTCACGCACACCCTGGATCGTTATCCTTCTCTTCCTTGGGATGATCACTGGTGGACTGATTGGGGCATTTGAAGAAACCCTGGACTCGGTCGTACTTCTGGCAGCATTCATTCCGATGATCATGGATACGGCAGGGAACGTAGGGACTCAGTCACTGGCTGTTGCCGTACGTAATCTGACGATTGATGACGACAGAGATAAAGACAGCTTCTTCCAGACTATTAAAAATGAATTGGGTGCAGGGATGCTGATGGGGTTGGTTGCTGCTGTGGTTCTGATCGGTACCATCTTTGTCTTCTACGGCAATGCTGTACTGGCCTTAATCATCAGTTTATCCATGTTCATCACGGTCAGTATATCAACAGTGATTGGTGCAGTGATCCCGGTTATCATCAACAAGTTCAAGATCGATCCCGCAGTTGCTTCAGGACCATTTATTACGACAATCAATGATTCTATAGGACTTTTGATCTATTTCTCTATTGCAACGTTCTTTCTTGAACACCTGTAACCTGTTATAGTACAATTGTGAACGAAATCCTAAACTTCCTAAAAATAAGTATTAGCTTCTACACATTTCTTTAGTATAATGGTATACTGAAAGACGTGAAAGAAGAGGTGACAATATATGATCGAAATGGCACAGACAAAAGAATCTGAAAAGGTGATATGCCCCAGATTCGAGCAGACTTTTTCAATACTTGGAAAAAAATGGACTGGATTAATCATTGATGTATTGTTGGATGGACCTCGTCGCTTTAAAGATCTCTCTCAGGCAATACCAGGAGTCAGCGATCGGGTACTAGTTGAACGGTTGAAAGAACTGGAAAAAGAAGAAATCGTGACGAGAGACTTGGATGACACGTGCGATATCCGTTCAGGTTACCGCCTGACAGCTAAAGGTAAAGCTTTAAGAAATGTCATGAATGAAGTGCAGGAGTGGGCAAATCAGTGGATTTGTGATACTGAATTAAATAACTTAAACGATAGATGAAAAAGAGTAGAGATGACTGATCAGTACCAGAGAACAGTGCCCAGGCTGAAAGCATTGACTGAGGAGTCTCTTGAAGTTCACTTTCATCGTGTACTCTGCACATATCTGCAGGGTCAGACATGGATCGGTAATTAAAATCCCGGTATGCGCCGTTATGCATGAGTGCAGAAGCAGTGGCTTCTGAACAAGGGTGGTACCGCGTGTTGACCTCGTCCCTCTATTGGGACGGGGTCTTTTTGGTGCGCCCGGCATGGGCGACAACTTGGTGGTGAAAGTCCACTACAGGCTTTGCAGTAGGAACTG
>NZ_BAAADA010000198.1:0-2333 GCF_039522005.1 Alkalibacterium indicireducens | reverse complement strand
CTGTTTGATCTCGTTGATTAACCTTAAGCCGATAGGCTTTCCAAGGTCTGATTAGGGTGCGAAACTTGAGTTTGTTACACTATTATCATCAATGTGCAATCAGAAAGAAGGATAATTATGACTAAGATAAAATGGGGCATGATCGGATTAGGAGACATTGCTCACCAGTTCGCCCAGTCATTCGATACAGACAAAGCGGAACTTACTGCTGTAGCCTCACGTACCTTACAGAAAGCCTTTGACTTTTCCAGTACCTACAAGGTCCCCAAGGCATACGGCAGCTACGAGCAGCTGGCCTATGACCCTGAAATAGATATTGTCTATCTGGCTACGCCCAACAGCCTGCACAATGATAATATGATGATGCTTCTTAAAGCCAATAAACATATTTTGTGTGAGAAGGCCATCACGATGACTAAGAACGAACTCGA
Organism: Alkalibacterium indicireducens; assembly: GCF_039522005.1. Classification (NCBI taxonomy): domain Bacteria; kingdom Bacillati; phylum Bacillota; class Bacilli; order Lactobacillales; family Carnobacteriaceae; genus Alkalibacterium; species Alkalibacterium indicireducens. Next base: position 1,902 of record NZ_BAAADA010000198.1, on the reverse strand, counting down.
CGATGTGCTGGCGCTGGCCGAAGAGAAGAATCTCATTGTAGCTGAGGCCATGACGATTTATCATATGCCGATTTTCTCTCAGCTGAAGGAACGCATTACTGGAAGAGAATTCGGTCCTTTGAAAATGGTTCATGCTTTCTTCGGCAGCCTGAAACCCAATGACCCGACAAACCGCTTCTTTAATCCTGATCTAGGCGGAGGCGCACTTCTTGATATTGGCGTCTATGCTCTTTCCTTCATGAGGTATTTCCTTTCCAGCCAGCCTGATGAACGTAGGACCACTGTCTCATTACATGACAGTGGTGTGGATGAGCGCAGTTCCTTCCAGTTCAGTAATAAAGAGGGTGAAATGAGTACAGTCTCATTCAGCTTCCGTTCCAAAATGCCGAAACAAGGTGTGATTGTCTGCGAAGGAGCTTATATCACAGTCATGAATTATCCAAGAGCTGATTCAGCACTTATCACTTATTCAGATGGTCAGACGGAGGAAGTAACGGCCGGTGAGCATGGCCGGGCATTGACTTATGAAATAGAAAACCTTTCAGACACGTTATCGACTGGTAAAGATCTGACGTCGATCGACCTGACTAAGGACGTCAACGAACTGATGGACTGGGCAGCACGAGAATGGAAAATGGACTGGCTGATCAGCTGATCGTTAAGTAATTAAGATGCGGAATTCTCTCGAGAATTCCTCTTTTTATGCTTTAATTCCCGCTCAATCGATTCCTTCATTCGAGCGCTCGCTTTACTAACAGCTATTGCCTGTCCAACCATCTTTTCTAATCGAGTGGGCGATAATCTCCTGATTTATACTCTCCCACGCCTCTTTTCAATATGAGTGAGCAATAATACTTACTTTTGTACCCGCTCACTTAGATGCTGTGGCGACTCGAGAAATCGAGTCTCTTCCTTTAATTATGGCTGCCGCTGCAGCCTTTTCCTAATAAAAAACGGCGACAATACCTGATCTGAAAACACATCGGAGTCTGTCTGTTGAGACAGAGCTGTTATCCTCTTCCGTTTCAGAATAAAGTACTGTTACCGTTCGTTATAAGCTTATTTTTTTAGCATTGCAGGTTTAATCAAGAAACCTCATGACTCAATGATTCACCTAAACTGAGTCCAGTATCCTGTCGATCTTGTCCTTGAGCTCTTCCGTACGTATGAAACGCGCAATACGAAGCACTTCTTTTCCTTCAAGGAAAAGAAGCACAACAGGGACGGTAAAGACTGTAAACTCTCCAGATAAGATGCGGAGCTTTTCGATATCGGCCTGAATAGACGTCAGGTCATTATAGCTGTCGATCATCGGTCTGATCTGAGGCATCACTCCATGACAAACGGAACAATGTTCGCCGTAGAGGAAGACGAAAACCAGTTTTTCATTGTCAATCAGCTTCCTTAATTCTCCAACACTCTCGGCTTCTTTAAATCCATCCATAGCTTACCTCCCCCCACACTCAATAAACGTGTGCGCATCAGTCTTGTGTTTTGAGCGCTTCTACCATATCCACTCTTTTCAGCTTAAAGTGCATGACCAGCATGACCAAGCTTGAGAAGAAGAACATCAGCAGGAACGAGTACAGATAACTGGTTAAACTGATCTGTCTTGCGAAACGCATAATGTCGATTTCTGCAGTCTGCAGAACAAACCGGTGCATGATGAATCCTAGTCCGAAACCGGCAAGGATTTCTAAGACAGTGAGCACCAGATTCTCTCTATAGACATACATCGTCACTTCTTTATCAAAGAACCCGAGCACTTTAACGTAATTCCGAAAGAAGTCTCCCACTTCTAAGCGTATGGGTGCGAAGCACCAGTGAAAGTGGGAGATGAATTTCGGTCAAGCGATAGCTATGTGTAAAATAGTTGTCGGAAAGTAAAATAGTAGGGCAAGA
>NZ_BAAADA010000197.1:0-50001 GCF_039522005.1 Alkalibacterium indicireducens | reverse complement strand
TAACAGTTCCTACTGCCAAGTCTGTAGTGGACTTTCACCACCAAGTTGTCGCCCATGCCGGGCGCACATGAAAAGAAGAGAAGCTGTCTTTAGCTCCTCTTCTATAACATTACCCATTAAATTAAAATGTCACTTTTTATCTTCGTTAGAACTTCATGAAGATCATGGCAGACGTCTAATGTTCGGCTGCGGATTTCATCATCGGGTTCGATAAGATCCGGTACCATTACAACTGGAAAGCCTGCTGCGTTAGCCGCTTTGATCCCGTTTACTGAATCTTCAAGAACTAAAATATTAGATAAATTTTCACCTGCCAGCGTACTGGCTTTGATGAATATCTCAGGGTGAGGTTTTGAATGCGTCACATCATCTCCTCCAACGACGCCGTCAAAGTAATCTGATACCTCAGCACTAACGAGAAGTGCCTTGACGACCTCTCTTTCAGAACTGGACGCGACCACCATTTTGTATTCATTACTTTTCAGATAATCGAGCAGATCGACCAGTCCTTTTTTCTTGACTGGAGGAGCCGCAAACAGGACATCTTTTAAATCCGCTGTACTGTCAGTGATGAATCGCTCGACTTTTTCCTTGTCAAATGACTGATACATCGCATTGAAAAAGTCTTTCTCGCTGGCACCAATATACTTTTCATAAAACGCATAGTCAAAGGGAAGGCCTATACGGTCAGCTGTCTTCTGGTTGGCTTTATAATAGAGGGGTTCAGTGTCGAACATCAGCCCGTCCATATCAAATATGATCAGTCTATTCATCGATTATCCTCTTCTATCTCTTTCATTTTCGCCAACTGTCGAGTGACAGAATCATATTTCTCCTGATACTCTCTCCCTTTAGCTCGCTCTTCTTCAACGATGCTGTCTGGAGCATTCTGAACGAATTTTTCATTAGCAAGTTTCTTCTCCACTCGAGTGATTTCACTCTGCCATTTAGACTGCTCTTTTTCCAGACGCTTGATTTCTTCTTTGAAGTCGACTAGTCCGGCAAGTGGGATGAATACTTCCGCGCCAGTTACTACAGCTACTTTCACTTCTTCCGGCACATCGACCAACTGTTCTATGACTAGCTGATCAGGGTTACAGAATCGTCTGATGAATGACTCATTTTTTTTAAGGAAAGTCTCTTCTTTGTCTCCTTTAGTTCTGATCAGCAAATCAATCGTTTTGGACAAAGGTCTGTCAGCCTCCGAACGAATCGTTCTGACAGCCCTAATCAGTTCGATCAACATGTCCATGTTTTCTACAGCATCCTGATCTTCGAATTCAGTGCGAGTCACAGGATATTCTGCAGTTACGATGGACTCTCCTGAGTGAGGGATATGAGACCATATTTCTTCAGTTACGAATGGCATGATCGGATGAAGCAGACGCAGGGTCTGGTCCAGAACATGTACAAGAACAGACTTGGCAGACTGCTTCTGTTCTTTCGTTCCCTGTGTCAGGACTTCCTTACTCATCTCTATATACCAGTCACAGTAATCATCCCAGATGAATTTATACAACTGACGGCCAGCTTCACCGAATTCAAACTTCTCAAACAGGTCGGTCACTTGTCTGACTGTCTCATTAAGACGAGCTAGGATCCATTTGTCTGCAATCGATTTTTCTAAAGTCAGATCGATTTCTTCAACTGAAAAGTTACCTAAATTCATGATGACATATCTGCTTGCATTCCATATCTTATTGATGAAGTTCCATGATGCATCCATCTTTTCATAACTGAAGCGGACATCCTGGCCAGGAGCAGATCCGTTGGAAAGGAACCATCTCAGTGCATCCGCACCATACTTGTCGATGACTTCCATAGGATCAATTCCGTTTCCTAAAGATTTACTCATCTTTCTGCCCTGCTCATCTCTTATCAGTCCATGCATGAGAACATGCTTGAACGGCGCTTTGCCTGTAAATTCAAGACTCTGGAAAATCATACGGCTGACCCAGAAGAAAATAATGTCATACCCTGTTACCAGCGTACTCGTCGGGAAGTATTTCTTAAAGTCGCTGCTTTCCACGTCAGGCCACCCCATAGTAGAAAAAGGCCAGAGGGCCGAACTGAACCAGGTATCCAGCACATCATTATCCTGCGTCCAGTTTTCCAGATCAGAGGGGGCTGACTCTCCAACGTAAACTTCACCTGTCTCATTGTGATACCAGGCCGGTATACGGTGTCCCCACCACAACTGTCTTGAAATAACCCAGTCGTGTACATTTTCCATCCAGCTATTGAATGTCTTCTCAAAACGTTCCGGTACGAAATTGACTTTATCTTCAGTCAGCTGGTTAGCCAGTGCTTTATCAGATAAGTGATCCATCTTCACAAACCATTGAGTTGACAGTCTCGGCTCGACAATGACACCTGTTCGTTCTGAGTGACCCACGCTGTGCTGCATGTCTTCAATCTTGATTAGATATCCTTCTTCTTTAAGATCACTGACTAGAGCTTTACGTGCTTCGAACCGGTCCATCCCTTCATATTTTCCTGCCAGACTGTTCATGGATCCATCATTGTTCATCACATTGATTTGTTTCAGATCATGTCGCTGACCGATTTCAAAATCATTCGGGTCATGGGCGGGAGTAATCTTGACTACTCCTGTACCAAATTCCATGTCGACATAGTCATCAGCGATGACATCCAGTTCCCTGTCTAATATAGGAAGTAGCACTTTCTTTCCAATCAGGTGCTGATACCTCTCATCATCTGGATGGACAGCTACAGCCGTATCTCCAAGCATTGTTTCCGGACGGGTCGTAGCAATTTCTACCGACTCCTCGCTGTCCACTATCGGATAGCTGATATGGTAGAAGGCACCATTGACTTCTTTGTGCTCGACTTCAATGTCTGATAAGGCCGTCTGCGCTTTAGGGTCCCAGTTGATGATGTACTCTCCACGATAGATAAGACCCTTATTATACAGATCAACAAATACTTTGTTTACTGCTTTATTCAGTCCTTCATCAAGCGTAAACCGTTCTCTTGAATAATCGACTGATATACCAACTTTTGCCCACTGATCACGGATATTAGCCGCATATTCTTCTTTCCAGTCCCATACTTTTTCAAGAAACTTCTCTCGACCCAGATCATGACGGGAAATGTTCTGCTCAGCCAGTTTCTCTTCTACTTTGGCCTGGGTTGCTATTCCGGCATGGTCCATCCCTGGAAGCCACAAGGTGTCATATCCCTGCATACGCTTTTGTCTAATTATGATATCCTGAAGCGTCGTATCCCATGCGTGGCCCAAGTGAAGTTTCCCTGTCACGTTCGGCGGCGGAATGACGATAGAATACGGTTCTGTTCCCTTCTCATTTGGCTTGAACAAATCTTTATCCAGCCATTCCTGATATTTTCCTGCTTCTACGGCAGTTGGATCGTATTTCGTTGACATGTTATTCTCTTCCATTTTATGCACCTCATTTATTTTAATTATCAAAAAAAGCACCCATCCTAATCAAACTAGGACGAATGCTTCGCGGTACCACCTATATTACTACAGCATATTCCGGTCGATCAAATATATGCTGTAATCTCTCTAGACAGTATTAATGGTCTGTCGTCCCATTTACGAGTACTATTTGGTTTCCCCGTAAAAGCTCCCAAGCTACTTCGTGATCGTCTTCATCAGGGATTTCCAGCTGACACCCATTCTCTGAGATGATTCGGATCATTACTCCTCTTGTTCTATGCTTTTATTTATTCTCTTGTCTGAATTAGTTCAGTTCTGCTTCTTCATGTCTTGCAGCTGACAAAGCTTCTTCATAGTTAGGATCTTCTGCCATTTCTTTCACCACTTCACGGTAGACGATCTGGCCGTTTCTATTGATGACAAAGACTGTCCGAGCCATTTTGTCAATAGCTTCGATGTAAAGACCATAATCTTTAGCAAATGACCGGTCACTGTCATGAAGAATATCTGAAGACAGCACTTTAGATTCTGCCCATTTGGTCTGCTGCTCTATAGTATTTGTCGATATGGAAATGATCCGTGTATTCTTCAGATCTTCAGCTTTATCATTGAAGGTATTCGTCTGTCTGGAACACGTGCTTGTTTCAATATCCGGAACCGTACTGATGATCAGCACATCTCCTTTGTAATCTGACAAGCTGACCGTTTCTTCATTCAGATTCTTAGCCGTAAAGGAAGGCGCATCGTCTCCTACTTGAGGGGGTTGAGCGTTTGTCTGGAATTTTTCACCTTTTAAAGTTACATCCATGTTATTTCCTTCTTTCCTATGGTTTAAGTCTAGTGTACGGTTCATCAGGGCCGAATGCAACCAAAAGAATCAGAAAAGCGAATCAAAAGCTGCTTCGTCTGAATGCTCTGAACCGGAATGTTTACCGATCACCGTATCAACTATGCCGTCCAGTGCACGCTGCATCAGCCCGTCAATATCCAGCTCCTCTTCCAGTTCCTTGACCTTGTGCAGTCTAGGCTTTGTTTTAGGACGTGTAGGGGCAAAGACCGTGCAGCAGTCTTCATAAGGCTGAACCGCCAGATCAAAGGTATCGATATCCTGTGCAATTTTAATGATGTCGTTCTTGTCCATTGAAATCAGTGGTCTGAGAACAGGAGTATTGGTCACTTCGTTTATAGCTCTCATGCTTTCTAGAGTCTGAGAAGCGACTTGCCCGAGCGACTCACCATTGATTATCGCCAACCCGTTTCTGTGTTCTTTGATCGCATCAGTCAGCCTCAGCATCATTCGTCTGGTAATAGTCATTGAATACGCTTCGGGAATCACTTTCTTAATTTCTTCCTGAATTTCAGTAAAAGGAACTTCCAGGAAGGTGACGTCTCCCCCATATCGTGCAATTTTGGCAGTGAGATCTTTAGCTTTCTGAAGAGCTTGCGGACTAGTGTAAGGCGGGCTGTGAAAATGAACGGCTTCTATGGACATGCCTCGTTTCATAGACAGATATCCTGCAACAGGTGAATCGATCCCGCCTGACAGCATAAGCATCCCTTTACCACTTGTACCTACTGGAAGACCTCCTGCACCGGACAAAGTATCGACAGAGATGAATATCCCATCTTTTCGAACCTCTACCCTGACCGTTACATCGGGGTTTTTCATTTTCACTGATACCGGCTGAACAGCTTTTTCAACTTCTGCTCCAAGAAGGCGGTTCATTTCATTCGTATCATATTCAAAATCATGGTCAGCTCTTCTGGTCATGATCTTGAAGGTCATACCTTCCCTAAACTGTTCCTTAACCAGATGAACAACGGCTTTCTTGGCTTCTTCCAGCGTTTTATCCACTTTAACGACAGGTGAAAATGACTGGATACCGAATACATCCTTGAGTTCGGTCATCACTGCATTGGCGTCTTCCTCGTTCAGATCAATATGCATCCTGTCCCTGTTCGAACTGATCTTGACTGTGCTGAACTGACGAAGTTGTGACCGAACATTTCTGTGCAGCTTCTTGATAAAAAATTTTCTGTTCTTTCCTTTTGTAGACAGCTCGCCATAGCGAACCAGAATTTCTGTAATCTGCATAACGCTCTCCTTAATTTATATCTTTCAACTGCTCATATATCAAATTGAACTGGTCTTTGAATTCCTGAACTTCATCATTCGTGTTTAAGTGACTCAAGCTGATTCTGACAGCTGATTCAGCTTCTTCTTTAGTGTAGCCCATATCCAGTACAGTTGGTGTTTTCGTCTTTCTCCTGCTGGAACAAGCACTAGTCGTCGATACAATGATCCCATGCTTTTCCAGTGCGTGGACAATGACTTCTCCTCGAATCCGGTTCATTCCGAAACAAATAATATGAGGTGCACTCCCATTTGGGCTAAAGATGGTCACTTTCTCCAATTTTTTCAGATAGTCAGTCAGTTCGTTTTTCAGTTCAGATAATCTTTTTCTTTTAGCTGTTACGTCTTCTAACAGAAGTCTCAGAGCTTTAGCCATAGCAATATTCCCTGGTACATTTTCTGTCCCGCTTCGTTTTCCTTTTTCCTGGCCCCCACCACTCATCAGGGGAGCAAGTTTTCTGCCTTTTTTCAGATAAATGAAGCCGGTCCCCTTAGGCGCATGGAATTTATGTCCAGAAAAGACAGCGATATCGATTCTTGATCCAGCCAGGTCCAGATCAATTTTGCCGACTGCCTGTACAGCATCTACATGAAAGTGTATAGATGGATAAGTTTCAAGTATTTCTCCAATCTTTCTTAAAGGCTGTATGCTTCCCATCTCATTGTTGACAGCCATTATGGATACAAGAACCGTATCTTTTCTGATTGCCTGCTTTAGTTCATCCAAATCGATCTGACCTTTCTCATCTACAGAAAGGTACGTCACTTCCCAGCCCATTTGTTCCAGTTGCTCCAAGGATTTAATTACTGCTGGATGCTCGATAGCTGTAGAGATAATATGCTTCCCGTAAGCCATCTTTTCGATTGCTGTGCCTTTTATTGCCCAGTTGTCTCCTTCAGTACCACCGCTGGTAAAGACTATTTCTTCAGAATCGACCTGAAGCAGCTCGGCCACCTGAGCACGGGACCGTTTCAGCAGACTACTCGTCTCTTCGCCCATAACATGCAGACTGGACGGGTTACCGTAGTATCGTTTGCTTGCTTCCAGATAGGACTCGAGAACTGAATCATTAATTTTAGTTGTAGCTGAATTGTCAAAGTATATCATGTCAAAACCTCTCTATGCCGTTCATATACAAACTTTTACTATTATATCAGAATTTTTTACTTCTTCAAGCCTTGGACTGGTGTATTACCTGCAGTATGGTAACCGTGAAAAAAGCCAGTACTAGACTGACTTTTCCCGTAAAATAAGTTTTAATCATACGATTTATCTTTTTTATACTCTTCGGATAGGTTCTGATATGCACCAGGCTCAATTGTTTCCAGTTTTTCTCTGACCATTTTAAGGGCAGTTTTATAATCATACTCATCGAGGAAGAGGGATTCACTGTATTTGATTGTCTCGATTACTTCTGGATGTTCGTCTTTATGTCTGTATAGGCGCTGGCTGGTCAGTTCTGTCAGGAGAGCTTCATCGACGATCGTGTCGGTCTGGTCCGCCAGTGATTCGATATCATCTTCACACATTTTATGAAGAGATAGCACCTCTTTCAGATTTAGACGAGGTCTGGCGAGTTCCTTGGATAAAGCCTCCAGGTGATCTGTTGTGTAGAAAAAGAGATCCAGAAAAGCTTTCGGCAGACCTGGAAGATGCTTGCTTTCAATATAACGTTTCATTTCCCTTAATGCCATTTCCATTTCTTCAATATCAGTTTTGATCTGCAGCTCTTTCTCTCTATAAGAATAGAGCTGTGTCGACATTGTCTCATAAGTTCGGGACACGTTCTCCAACTGCTCGAAGCTCTTTTTAAGTAACCCTTCTGCAGTTGAGTACGGTATTTGTTCTTCTGAAAGCTCTGCTTCTACCTCACCGATCAGTTTGACTTGTTCTTTTAGGGCCTCTTTCAGGTCTTTATACTGATTCTCCTCATTCTGATAGAGGGTATAGCTCTGGTTGATCCGGTCAAGTTCAAAGCCCATTTCACGATTCTGCTCCTGAACGTACAATATGATCTTCTTTAGTTTCTTGATTAAAGTGTTTACCGATGCCTTGGATTCAATTTCAGTTTCCATAAGATCGTATAAGTCATTGATCTCTATTTCGACAGCTTCACTTTGAGAATCTGCTTTTTTAATATCCAGTTCCTCAATATGAGATTTCAGTTCAATGATATCATTATCGAGCGTGTTTAGCTTATTTTCCATTTCATTTGCTTCTGGAAAGAGATACCCTTGTTCAGTCAGAGTTCTGTACCCTTCGACTATCTCTTCTTTCTGTTTGATATAGGACGTGTTGATCGTCTTGATCAGTTCAGGAATACGACTCATTAGCTTTTCCATCGCTGACATATCTTTATCCAGTTTAGATACAATCAGCTTAGCTTCTTCGTGATCTCCTGATGCTGTCAGATCGGAAAACGAGGTGAACTTGGATTCAATGTCACCCAATTTGTCTTCGAGATTATTGATGCTGTCGCCAAAAGTAAAGCTGTTCGCCAGCAGTTCTTTTCTGATTTTATGGTACCTTTTCTTAATAGCATCGACTTTTTTCAGATTCGCTTCTTCACGCTGCAGCAATTCATCGATCGTACTGACTATCTGCTTGACATCTTCTTCAATAGCATTCAGCGATTCATCTGCTCTTTTCTGATAGTCTGAAGCCTGCTTGAACCGGTAACGATCTGTGGCTTGTTCGGCATCAAATAAAAACGCCTCTACTTCCGGCAGTCGTTCATCATTGATCAAGTTCACCTTACTGACAGCCATTTCAGCTGATGCTTTAGATTGGCCACTAATTGCCATTCTTTCAAGCTTATCTGCTTTCTCATTAGGCAAATAACTGAATACGTCCTTTTTTTTGTGATCCAGTCGGTCGATATCAGTATAATGTGTTTTCTTGAGGTAATATGTACTGAAATACACTATCACTGCAAGTATGACGATGCTGATCGCTACGACAATTTCGATTGTCATTTTATTCCCTCCAGCAGTAGATACGAGAGTCTACCCTTGTTCTCTTTTATATAGTATATCAAACTTAGAACAATTATGTTATACTAGCAAGCAAATTCTAAAAAAAACATAGTAGCGAAAGGAAAGAATCATGGGAAAAGAACTGAATTATATGATAAATAAGCAGCTTCAAGCTGTTCTGGCAGATGAGCCTAACCTTATAGCCAATCTCAGCAATGCCTCTGCTCTGCTTTTTGATCACTTGACAGACGTAAACTGGGCTGGCTTCTACTTGTGGGATACAACTGATCAGGAACTCGTCCTGGGTCCTTTCCAGGGTAAAGTAGCTTGTGTTCGAATAAAGGACGGCAGCGGAGTATGCGGCACAGCCTTTAAGAACGAAGAAACGATTGTCGTTCCTGATGTTCATCAGTTTCCAGGTCATATTACCTGTGATGCAGCCAGTGAGTCAGAAATTGTAGTTCCGCTTATCAAAAACGGCAGAAAAATCGGTGTCCTTGATATTGATGCGCCAATCAAGAATCGTTTCTCGCAAGACGACAAAAAAATGCTGGAAGAATTCTGTAATGTTCTCCTCGAAGCTCTTTAAACATGACGTGTCCAGTCAATCTAAAAAAGCCTTCTGTCGATTTAATGACAGAAGGCTTTTTAATACTGTTAATATCGGATTATCTGTTGTAGTACTCAACGATAAACGCTTCATCGATTTCAGCAGGCATTTCTTCACGCAGTGGTAGACGTGTAAGAGATCCTTCAAGCTTTTCATCGTCGAACGTAATAAAGTCCGGACGACCAAAAATAGATTCAACTGATTCTTTGATAATTTTAAGGTTTTTAGATTTTTCACGAACGCCGACTACATCTCCAACTGATACGTGGAATGATGGAATATCGACACGTTTGCCGTTTACAGTGATGTGACCGTGGTTTACAAGCTGACGAGCCTGACGACGAGTAGTCGCAAGTCCAAGTCTGTAAACAACGTTATCTAGACGCTGTTCAAGCAGCACCATGAAGTTGACACCGTGTTTACCTTCACGAATTTTACCTGCTTTAGTGAACAAGTTGAAGAATTGACGTTCGTTCAACCCGTACATGTAACGAAGTTTCTGTTTTTCTTTTAACTGCAGGCCGTATTCAGATAGTTTGATACGCGCAGTAGGTCCGTGCTGACCCGGTGCATATGGACGTCTTGCCAGTTCTTTTCCGCTACCGGTCAAAGAGATGCCTAAACGTCTTGATTTTTTCCATGATGGTCCTGTGTATCTTGCCATTTTGGGATTCCTCCATTTAAATTGTTGTCAGTTTTATTCAAAAACTGCAATGGAGTAAAATAACGAATGGAAGCTCAGTAGTACGTGCAGTTTCTTTTCAATCTTCACCAATTGCAGCCGCTGGTTACACAATTGCGCTCATATGATTCACATGGCAAAAAACTGTTGACGCGGTTACCACTTCCCGCTGCGATATTTTACACAAAGGTCAGTATACCGATAATAAGTCGGGAAGTCAAGGTGATTGGGACATTTAGATAAAATAAAAACCGGAGTCATTGGCCCCGGCTTTTACTCTTATTCTTTATGAATCAGAATCTTAAAGTTGCAGCAATTCCTGTATCTGAAGGCATACTGGCTTTTTCCAGAACATAGACGTTTCCTTTAGTCTTGAGTACGTTATGAACAAGCTGGTTCACATACTTTTTAGTTTCTGTGCTTTCCTGGTACTGTCCGTTCTCATCAAGTTCACCATGGACCTGGTAATCGTCTTCGATCAGAAGAACGTCGATTTTCCCTTGAATACTTGCCATTCCCAAGTCATTATACTGGGCTTCAAGTCGATATTCAGGTGTCGTTTCGTTAAATTTCTCAACGAGTTTCTTGTATCTGCGATTAATAATTTCATCCACCACTTCAGAAGTATGTGATTGAATCTCATTAAACGATAACTGCGATGGAGAAGCTTCAATACGTGTTTCGTCAAGGTATTCATTTTTTGACAAACGTTCAAAATCTGCTATATTTTTCGGCAGAGCGAATAGGACTAAAGGTAGTTCTGTCGGCTTGGAATAATGTTCAAAGACATATTTATCAACTTCACGGAAATAATTTTCCTGGTCGATCTCAACTTCATTGCTCTTCTCGTTATGTCCGTGAAAGACGCCACCACTGTTTCCTTCACTTCCATTATAAGATCCAACGTTGAGCTCTCCACCAGTCAGCTCGTCCCCTAAAGCTTTAGTCAGTGTGTCAGGGGCCTCTTCAGGCAGATCTATTTCCTGCAGTTTATTGCGTCTGCCGTTGTATAAACTGAATTTATCATGATTCAGGGCCAGCAGGTGATAGTAGCTCACGTACTGGAAATTGGCGATCAATGGTAAGATATATGGTTGTTCAGCTACTACTGTACCAGTGTGAATCGGCACACTTAAGCGGTAGTAGTAGACTTCGTCCGGGGTGACATAAAAGACGACACTTTGAGTCATCTGCCTCCAGAAATCTGAATGATCCACAAGTGGCTTCACTTTTTCGAGTAACGTATTGCAGTATTTCTCATCATACAACTCACAGAGTTTAGCTTTTGCCTCTTTCAGTAAATTCTGGAACTGAATCTGGTTCGCTTCGATTTCTACTGCATTCGATTCGTTGTTCAGTGAGATCGAAACGACTACCTCGTACTCTTTAAGCAGTTCGTCTGTCGGGAATGTTAAAAGTTCTTGCATATGCGTCACCTTCCATTCATTATTCTCTTCACTGAGAAGCATCTCAATAAAGAGTGCTATATGTACATCATAGCTAATACACTAATAAATGTCTAAGAATATGCTGAGTATTCATGCAAATAAAAAAGGCCTATGAAAACTGGCCTTGTTCATTAATCGGTATGTTCTTGATGATACGGGCCGGCACTCCACCGATCACAACATTGTCAGGAAAGACACCCTTGACTACAGCTCCCGCAGCAACAACTACATTATTGCCCAGTTCAGAGCCGCCTACAATCGTCGCATCTGCTCCGATCCAGCAGTTATCCCCCACAGTCACTGGTCTCCCGAATTCATACCCTGAATTCCGTTCTGCTGGTAGTAAAGGATGTTCAGGTGTAACAATACTGACTCCCGGACCCAGCATCGCATTCTTCCCAATGCGAATAGGGCAGACATCCAGAAAGACACAGTTGAAATTGGCATAAAAATTTTCCCCAACATGTATATTGTAGCCATAATCTACACGCACAGTCGGTTCCACTTTAATAGTTTCACCAGTGGTTCCGAACAGGTCCTTAATGATCCGCTTTCTCTCTTCATCAGTATCAGCTCTGTTGAAATCTTGAGCTTTATAGTGGCCTTTGCATCTTCCTTTTATCAGTTCAGGATCAGATGGGTCATACATCTCTCCTGCTGTCATCTTATCTTTCTCTGACTGCATATGAAAAACTCCTTTATCCTTTAAGTTAGTCCTCGTTCTTCTGATGAACATCAAGCAGGCGGGAATAGATAGGCATGAGGTCGTCGAGTGTTTTTTTATAGAAGTCAAACTGTGCGTCTTTATCCGACAACTCTACACTATCTTCACGCATGATCTTACCTATCATGAACTCTCCTTTTTTAACTTTGAGCAGCCTCTTCAAAGTCTTTTCGATTATTTCACTATCCGCCTTTTTAAGCTCAGGTTTAGTATGATCGGGTGAAATATAATATTCCTCTGATAAATGATTGAACAGCTCCAGGTTCTCGAGAAGATACTGACCCATGGCCTTTTCATGTACAGGGTTATCGATCAGTGACAGGAAGAGAAAAATATGATCGCTGTTGATTCCCAGCTGGATATGCGGATACTTCTTGTAGCCTCTAGCATTTCCTCCAAGAGCACTCCACGTACTTTCCGGAGCGTTAGCAGTTCTGCGTCTATGCTGGGCAATGTGAAAGCCTCCGTCAAATGCCGTCTGAGTATTCACATGCGCTTTGAATTCATCACCGAACGACTGGAAAACAGGCTGGATCTGTTCTCTGATCAGTGCCATCCTCTCATCCAGTCCATCGACTGAAAAAATACTGAAATGTTCTGGTTCGAAATAATGTTCCATAACAACCTCCTGATTTATCATTGCCTTACTAGTGTATCAAAAAAGGAGAAAGGATGCAGGATAAGTTCATCCCGATACCTTACCTCCCTATTTAAGTCGTGTGTCCAATTAATTTAAAGCTTGTCCTACTTCATCCATCATGATACGGAATGTTCCTACGCCGCCTTCAGCAAGGTACCATGCAGCTGGTGACAGATAATAGATTGAATCAGACTGGAATGCGGATGTCTGCTGAATGACCGGATTTTCTTCTATTGGCTGAGAAGACGTATCGCCGCCTATTGCAGCAGTTCGGTCAATGACAAAGAGAAGATCCGGATCCATCTCCAGCACATATTCGAAGGAGATTTCCATGCCGTGATTCGATTCTTCAATGTCTTCATCAACAGCTGTAAATCCAAATGCATCATGAACCACGCCGAATCGAGAACCCGGTCCATATGCTGAAAGTGAGCCTTCATTGTACATAGCCATTAAGGTCGTCAATTCTGACGCCTCTGCACGCTCTCTCAACTCTTCAAGCTCAGTTTCAAGCTCCGAAACAATGGCTTCTGCTTCATCTTCCAGACCAAAAATCATACCAAGACGGTCCAGATTGTTGTCTATCGAGTCAAAATAGGCTGTCGAGTCATTACTCAAATCGATCGTCGGAGCAATATCTTTCAGATCATCATAGGCCGAACTTGACCGACCAGCTACAATAATCAGATCAGGTTGAGCTGCATTTGTCACTTCCAGATCGATCTCAAAAAAGCTTCCGGCAACCTCAATATCTTCGTACTCAGATAAATGATCAGGAAGATTAGGAGAAGCTGTCAGCACCACACGATCTGCAAGGCCAAGCGTAGACAGATTATCCAGCTGGCCGTTGTCAAACACAGCTATAGC
Source organism: Alkalibacterium indicireducens (assembly GCF_039522005.1). Classification (NCBI taxonomy): domain Bacteria; kingdom Bacillati; phylum Bacillota; class Bacilli; order Lactobacillales; family Carnobacteriaceae; genus Alkalibacterium; species Alkalibacterium indicireducens. The sequence goes on along the minus strand of NZ_BAAADA010000197.1, from coordinate 36,496 downwards.
CTGCGGATCGGCCGGTACCTCCACTGTATTGCCTGCAGCATCTTCAATGGTCACGACAGAAGGTGATTCTTCCACGTTTTCTTCTGAACTGTCTTCTAAGACAGTTTCTTCTCCGTCAGCGGCACTGGAATCCACATTCTCTTCTTGTGTGTCTCCACATGCTGTTAAGGTCAGTGTACTCAGAATGAGTCCCCATTTTACTAAATATGATTTGTTCATTGTCTATTCTCCTATTCTTTGTCTTTAATTTTAATTAGTATAGTACAGACAGTATTTAGTTCCGTTACTTTCAATAATCTTGACATCCATATCGTACAAGTCATCGAGTACAGGTTTAGTGATCATCTCGTCAACGGGGCCGGAAGCAAAAAGCTGGCCTTCTTTCATTGCGACGATATTATCCGCATAACTTGCAGCAAAGTTGATGTCATGCACGACTGTTATTACAGTCTTTCCAAGTTCATCAACCAGGCGTCTGAGTGTTTTCATCATCTGGACCCCGTAACTCATATCCAGATTATTTAAAGGTTCATCCAGCAGGATATAATCTGTATCCTGACACAGAACCATAGCGATCATCGCTCTCTGCAGCTGACCTCCTGACAAGGTATCGATATAACGGGTCTGCAGGTCCAAAAGCCCCAAATACTCCAGGGAACTGTCAATCACCTCATGACAATGCTGATTCAGGCGGCCTTTTGTATAGGGAAATCGCCCGAAAGAGACGAGCTCTCTTACCGTGAGCCGGACATTCATCTGATTGGTCTGTTTAAGTACAGACAGTCGCTTGGCAAAATCACCTTTCTTCCAGGTTTTGACCTCATTTCCGTCGATATAGATGTGTCCGGTATCCTGCGGAATCAGTCTGCTCACCATTTCAAGCAGCGTGCTCTTCCCTGCTCCGTTAGGTCCGATGCATGCGGTCATCTTCCCCTTTTCGATCGGCAAGCTGACATTGTTCACTACAATTGTTTCGCCGTAACTTTTTGTCACGTTCTGGACTTCCATCATGATCAAACATTCCTTTCTTTAAATAGAATAAACAGGAAGTAAATGCCCCCTGCAAACTGAATAATTACACCTAATGTCGTTTGTAATCTGAAGACATGTTCAACCAGCAGCTGACCGGAGAGTATGAATAATACCGAGATAAGACTGCCTCCAATAAACAAGGTTGCATGTTTATATGTATTGAACAGACGATAAGCAATATTAGCACCGATAAACCCTAAAAAGGATACGGGACCGACAAGAGCAGTCGATACAGCTGTAAGGATACTTACCATGATGAACAGGATCAGGTAGTACTTGTCGATATTGATTCCAAGATTCAAAGCGTAGGCTCTTCCCAGATGGAGAACATCCAGGGTCCGGCTTTCTTTAAAGAGATAAATAAGTACAGGAACCGTTATGAGAACCGAGAACCCGACGAGCGTCACATCTACTCTATTGAAGCTGGCAATCGTTCGTGCAAACAGACTCTCAAATTCATTTGGATCAATAATAACTTGAAGAAAATTAGTGAAGCTGCTGAAAAATGTTCCGAGGATCAGTCCTGTCATCAGCATAAGATAGATCTTCCCTGGATATTTCTTGAAGAACAGCCAGAACATGCCCAGGCTCCCTCCAATCATCAGCAGCAGACTCATGAAAAAATTGAGCTGGTGATGAGTAACTAGGACATGGTTCATACCAAAAAAGAAGAAGATGACCGTCTGAAGCAGGATGTACATTGAATCCAGACCGATAATATTTGGTGTCAGTATAATATTCTGGGTCATGGTCTGAAAAACAATGGTCGCTATGGTAGACGTAAATCCAACGAGGAAGAATGGAACAATACGCTGGCTTCTCAGCCTGATTGCAAAGGACAGATCCCCTCTTGTATTAACAGTCAAGTATAAAAACAGAAACACTGAGATGCTGATCAGCAGCAGTGAGAAAATCAGGTTTAATCGTTTTGTATTCATCTGGATTCCCCTCGAAGCAGTAAGTATAAGAAGAGCACACTTCCTACCACACCAATGACGACACTGATCGGTATTTCATATGGAAAGATGAGCGTACGTGATAAGACATCGGTGACCAGAAGAAACAGTGCACCAAAGCCTGCGGTAGGAAAAAGTATTTTTCCGAAGTGGTCACCTTTTTTCAAAGATATTAGATTAGGTACTACGATACCTACGAATGGAATACTTCCAACCGTCAGAATAATTGCTGAAGTTGCCAGTGCGACAATCGTCACGCCTGCGAGCTCTAAAAGGCCATAAGGAACGCCCAGCTCAACCGATACATCTTTTCCCAGTCCCATAATAGTGAAATAGTGCGCAAGCAAGTATATGAGAAACAGCAGCGGCACAGAAAGAAACAGCAGCTGATAATTAGTAGAAGAGATAAGAGAAAAATTTCCTTGAAGCCAAGAGGATGTATTTTGCACAACTTCATACTGGACAGCCAGGTATGTACTCAAGGAGTTGACTATATTTCCGAACATCAGTCCCACAAGAGGAATCATTACTGCATTTTTTATCTTGACAGAACGGACAAACAGGATAAAAGTAAAGGTGCCGATCAGTGAAAAGATAAATGCCAGAACAGTTTTCTGAGTCAACGAAGAATGTGAAAAGAAAATAATGGCTGTAACTATGCCTAACCGTGCACTCGCAAGTGTTCCCGCAGTTGTAGGAGAAACGAATTTGTTTTGTGTCAGCTGCTGCATTAGTAGACCTGAAATGGCTAATGTACTGCCTGCCAGTATCAGGCTTATCGTTCTCGGCAGTCGGGTAGTCAGCAGAATCAGCCTTTGTGTATCGGTCAGACTGAATACGTTTCTGATGCTCAAATCATTTACGCCGGTAAAGATGGAAACTACTGTAAAAACAATCAGCAAGGCGATCATAATCCAATTAAACGGTTTCCGATTTTCAATTTTGCTGCCTTCCATCTCATCCAGTCCTTTAACATTCAATCGATTGTAGTATTTTTGTTCAGTAACTGATAATGATTATCATTCTCTTCGAGTATTATATCGAATAATTTGAACAAATGCAATCTTTCACAAAAAGATGACTGCAGACTAATTTCCTGCAATCTATAGCCTTAAAGTAAAACCCGTTATATCACAAGGTGAGACATTTACATCTCCTTGTGATATAACGGGTTTTACGATGCTAATAGTGATCAGCTTAACCAGTTTAACTCTTCATATCGATTGCTAGTCGACTGAATCATTTTCTTCTATTAACTCAATATACCAAAGAACCATTTCTGCAGATTTTTTCCCAGCAGATTCGATAAATTCATTGAATGACACAGATGCTTCTTCATCTGCGACATCAGATACTGCCCTGACCACAGCAAATGGAATATCGAACTGATAACACGTTTGTGCGACAGCTGTTCCTTCCATTTCTGTAACCAGTGCATCACTGAAATAGGATTTGATTTGCTGGATTGCAGAAGCATTGCTGATAAAGGAATCCCCACTCACTATAAGCCCGTCTTTAACTATCCACTCACTCTTTAAAGCAGCTGTTTTTAGCACCTTTACTGTTCCTGTATCTGCTTCGTAGTATTCAGGCATCTGGGGTATCTGACCGAATGCATAACCAAAGGCTCTTGCGTCGGCGTCATTGTAGCTCAATCTTGTTGAAATGACAAGGTCCCCTACTCTGAGTCCTTCTCCTATGCCTCCTGCTGATCCTGTATTGATTACCGTATCAGCATTAAATCTGTTGATCAGCAGAGTCGTTGCGATCGCTGCGTTGACTTTTCCAATACCAGACTGTACTAGAACGACATTGGTTTGTCCTATCTTACCTTCATAAAAGGTCTGACTCGCGATCTTAGTCTGCGTCAAATCAGACAACTCGTCAGTGAGCAATCGGATTTCCTGCTCCATCGCAGCTATAATTCCTAATTTCATCTAAACACCCTTTCATTATAGTGATAAGATCAGATAAAGAAAACGAACGCCAGAACGATTATAAGCAGCAGAGTGACTATAACGATAGCTAGAGTAAGCTGTTTTTCCACTCGGCGGTACTTCTCCATCTCATTCAGTCTTTTCTTTGATGTGCGTCCTTTTTTAGATAGTTTTCTTTCGTTCTTCCGATCTTCAGCTTTTCTTAATCTGCTTTCTTTTTTTTTCTTTATTTCATCCAGTTCTTTCTGTTTTTTCAGTTCACTTCTTGAAGACATCCTTATCATCCTCAGTCTTTCTTCATAGATTTTTTCATTTTCCAGTAAAACAAGGCGAAAACTGTCTTGGAGTCTCTGAGTAACCCTTGTTCATATAGATCCCAGGCTTCATCATATGTTACGATCATTACTTCGACATTTTCATCCTCATCTTGGGAAAGCGGATTTTCTGCTAAGTACAAATCTGTCGCTTCATAGATTTCAAGAAATTCATCTGTAAACCCAGGTGTACTATAAAAAGAAGTCACAAAAGAAAGGTTATTTGCTCTATAGCCAGTTTCTTCTTCAAGTTCACGTGCAGCAGTTACAGATGCACTGGCATCCGACTCGTCTTTCAAGCCAGCAGGTATTTCAATACTGATCTGCTCGATCGCCTTACGGTACTGTTTGACAAGTATGATTTCATCGTCGTTGATAAAAGGAATGACCGCAGCAGCTCCATCGTGTCTGACTATTTCTCTCTGAGCCGTTTTTCCATTAGGCAGCCTGACTTCCTGTACCGTATACTCTGTAATGTTTCCTTTATATACTGATGTTTCCTTGATCGTTTCTTCTTTAAAATCCATTGGTCCACTCCTCACATACCGTTAATCATACAGGATTCGCCAGCAATTTTCATTATATAATTATCGTTCATATCCTGTTAAATCCATCTTAGGTCTTATGTCAATTCTACCATATTTTGTGATACTATATAGTTAGAATAAGTAATCGTTTCACCAGAATGGAGGATCAACAATGAAACAGTCAACACTATATACATCTTTAATTTATACACTAACTTTACTCACTTCTCTATTTATATTCATCATGATGATCGGACTTGAATTTAACGGACTGCTCGCTTTGGGGCTGAGTATAGGAGCTGGAGTGCTTATGTTGAAAAAATTTGGTAGAAAGACATCTTCTGCAAAGAATACAAGCCATAAATTACCGAAGATGACTCAGGAGAAAGAAGCCTTTTATACATCAAAAGGCCTGTCTAAAGAAGATATTCAGTACTTCAGAAAAACAATGCACAAAGCGAAAGAACAGGTTATAATGATCGAAAAGAATATGACTCAGTCTGGTAAGCTTAGAGCAATTGAAAACCGCAATAACACGGTAGCCCTATCAAAAGCATTGTTCAAGGAAATTACCGATGAACCTGATCGTCTTCATGAAGTCGACCAGTTTCTATACGTCCACCTGCCATCACTTGCAGACCTGGTTAAAAAATACGTTGAAATCGAAAACCACAAGGCTAAAAGCAAAGCAACCTATGATATTCTTGAGAAATCATCTCAGACAATCGACAAGATGTGTGGGCAGATCGTAGAAGATTATGTCATGTTTAAAGAAGACGATATCCAGGATCTTGATGTCGAAATCGAGCTGGCTAAACGTACATTGAATGATGAACTTTAATACTAACCCATACACAAGGAGCTGTTACAATGGCAAACGAAGAGAATGATTTGTTCGAAAAAAAAGAACAGAGTGAAATCGACGACTTATTGGCAAATCCTTTTGGTGCTTCTTCTGATACTGAAAGCTCTGTAGAAAAAAAAGAAACAAAAAAGCAGAATGAAGTAAAAAAAGTGATCGATACTTTAAATGAAACGAGAAAAAAACAAGCTTACGAACTGGCAAAAATGATCGATACTTCTGACACTGATTCACTTCTGAACTACGGTGCTCAAGCCCAGCAGAAACTTGGAGAGTTTTCACATTCCGTACTGAATCATGTTCAGAATCAGGAGACCAGTCATATCGGCGAAACCCTCAATGATCTGATGTTTCGTCTGAATGAGGCTAATCCTAATGAACTCAAGGCAGATGACCGAAACATCTTCAAAAAAATGTTCCGAAAAATCAACCGTTCAATCTATGAAACGACAGCCAAATATCAGAAGATCGGTGCGCAAGTTGACAAAATAGCCGTCAAGCTGGACAAAGAGCGTGAACTGCTTCTTAACGACAATGTCATGCTTGAAGAATTATACGAAAAGAACTATGAGTACTTCGAAGCTTTGAATGTCTATATTGCAGCCGGAGAAGTAAAAATCGATGAGCTCAGCAATGAAGTCATTCCACAGGCCGTCAAGCATGCGGAGGAAAGCGGCAACCAGATGGAAGTCCAGAAGGTAAATGACTTGAATCAGTTCCTGAATCGTCTGGATAAGCGAGTTTATGATTTGAAGACTGCTCGTCAGATGACTATTCAGCAGGCACCACAAATCCGTCTCATCCAGAATACCAATCAGGCCTTAAGTGAAAAGATACAGACATCCATTAATACTGCTATTCCTTTATGGAAAAACCAGATCGTTGTTGCACTGACTCTCCTTCGTCAGAAGGAAGCTGTTACGGCTCAGAGACAGGTATCTGAGACAACTAACGAACTTCTGACTAAGAATTCAGAAATGTTAAAACAGTCCTCAATTGAAACAGCTAAAGAAAACGAGCGCGGTGTCATCGACATTGAAACGCTTGAAAAAACTCAGGCCGATCTTGTTGAGACATTGGAAGAAACCTTATCTATACAACGGGAAGGACGATCCAAGCGTAAAGAAGCAGAAGTTCAGCTTCAGCAGCTTGAAAGCCGTTTGAAAGATCAATTACTACAACTGACTGAACAAAAAAACAACTGATTCTAATTAATTAGTACAACCTTATCTTTTCTTAAGTGTAAATATTTGAATAAAATGTGACAGTTTACTATACTAAGTATGTAAGTTATTCAAAATGAAAGAGGAGAGATGTATTATGTTAGGATTTATTTGGTCACTTATAGTGGGTGGAGTGATTGGTGCAATCGGTCAGGCTATTGTTGGTACTGATGTGCCAGGTGGTATTATAGGTAACATTATTATAGGGTTCGTTGGTGCCTGGGCAGGTCACGCGTTATTCCAGATGGGACCTGAATTAGGTGGCTTCTATATTATTCCTGCAATTGTAGGGGCAATATTGATAGTTTTCATCTATGACTTGATTGCAAGCAGATTATAATAACAAATTTCAATATAAAAAACTTCCTCAAGTCTGTACTTGAGGAAGTTTTTTATTATCACAGTTTTTCAACGTTGGATGCTTGAGGTCCTCTGTCACCTTCGATGATGTCGAACTCTACTTCCTGACCATCATCAAGTGACTTATACCCTTCACTATTGATTGCACTGTAGTGGACAAATACATCTTCATGTCCTTCAACTTCTATAAATCCGAAGCCTTTTTCAGCGTTGAACCACTTGACCTTACCTTGAGCCATAAGTACTTTCCTCCTACTTGTTTTCTTGCAACAGAAATCTAAGACTGACATACTACTATGAAAGTTAGGATTAAGCAGTTAAACCTCCATTACATATAAAATTATACAAAAGTAAACGCTTTAAATCAATAACTCTATATTGAAATTAGCATTAAAAAAATGAGTTCCTCTAGTTTTCAATCGAAAACACAGGAACTCAATTTTTTTAAGCACTTTAACTGTTCAGAACTTCAGGGTAGTGCTCTTTACAAATAGAATGGCAGCGCGGGCACAACTGCTCATCTTCATTCAGAGCTACTGTCTCTTCAGACGTTATACGGCAGCGTGTGCATACCTCCCCCGGCATACGTTCGACCTTGATCGCTACTCCATCGAAATCAAGAACAGACTCATCGTCTTGAGGTTTTTCATCTAAACCTTTTACACTGAATTCAGAAGCGATAAGGATCTGGCGGATATCACTGTCAAGTGTATCAAGCAGACTTCTGACATCATCTGACGCATAGACCGTTGTTTTCGCTTCAAAATCTTTACCGATTACTTTATTCTCTCTAGCCACTTCGTTAGCTTTCAGTACTTTGTCCCGGAATGTCATGAATGCACCCCAGTTTTCAAGTACTTCTTCCTCATTGCTGAAGGACTGTACTTCAGGGAATTCCGACAGCTGAGCGAAGTCCTCTTCTTCCTGCAGGTATGTCCACATTTCTTCAGCTGAGTGAGGCAGGATCGGTGTAAGCAATTTAGTCAGATCTCTGATGATGTGATAGAAAACTGTCTGCATTGCTCGTCTACTGTAGGCATCAGGTGCATCTATATACAGAACATCTTTGGAGAAGTTCGCATAGAAATTGCTGACATCCACTGTACAGAACTGATTGATTTCTTTAAAGATATCTGAAAAATCATAACGTTCATAACCATCTACTACATTCTTAACTGTCTGGTTCAGGCGGTTCATAAGGTATTGATCCACTGGACGCAAGTCTTCGTAAGCGATACCGTCTGCTTCAAAGTCGAAGTCTTCAGTATTTTGGATCAGGAAACGTATTGTGTTTCTGATCTTTCTGTAGATTTCTGATACTTGTTTTAGAATTTCCATACTGACCTTTACATCTGCCTGTGTATCGACACTGGATACCCATAGACGGATCAGATCGGCACCCATCTGCTTGATGACCTTATTAGGATCGATTACATTACCAATCGATTTACTCATTTTCTTCCCTTTGCCATCAAGAACCATTCCTTGAGAAAGGACAGCTTTATAAGGAGATTCTCCATTTATTGCGACAGACGTCGTGATACTGGAGTTGAACCAGCCTCTATACTGATCGGATCCTTCAAGGTATAAGTCTGCCGGGAAAGTCAAGTTCTCTCTTTTACGCAGAACAGCATGGTGAGAAGAACCAGAATCGAACCATACGTCCATGATATCTGTTTCTTTCGTAAATACTCCATTAGGACTGGATGGATGTGTGAATCCTTCGGGTAACAGATCTGCAGGTTCTTTTTCAAACCAGATATTCGAGCCATGTTCCTCGAATAGCTGGGCAACATGTTCCGTTGTTTCCGGAGTAATGATCGCATCACCGTTTTCACCGTAGAATATCGGTAATGGTACACCCCAGGCACGCTGTCTGGAAATGACCCAGTCTCCACGGTCTCTGACCATGTTATAAATACGCTGCATTCCCCAAGGCTGCAGCCAGTCCACTTTCTGTACAGCATCAAGAATATCATCTCTGAAATTGTTTATAGAAGCAAACCACTGCGGAGTCGCTCTGAATATTACCGGTTTCTTTGTTCGCCAGTCATGTGGATAGCTGTGAGTAAAGAAATCAAGTTTAAGCAGCGCATCATTCTCTTCCAGCCATTCAGTGATCTGTTTATTTGCTTTGTCATAGAACTGGCCTTCCAGTCCTGGAGCTTCGTCAGTGAAGCAGCCTTTTTCGTCTACTGGAGACAGAACAGGCAACTGATACTTCTGGCAGACGATAAAGTCATCTTCCCCGTGTCCAGGAGCAGTATGGACAAGTCCAGTACCATCTTCAAGGGTAACGTGATCCCCTAAAATCAGTAAAGACTCACGATCGTAAAATGGATGCTGTGCAGTGATCCCTTCGAGATCTTTGCCGGCTACTTCTTTAATCAATGTCACATCAGTCCACTCAAGGGTCTCTGCAACTTCTTCAGCTAGTTTGGATGCTACAACAAATTTACGGCCGTCTGCTTCCAGTACAGCATAATTCGTGTCAGGCTTAACTGCAATAGCTAAGTTCGCAGGCAGTGTCCATGGTGTCGTTGTCCAGATGATGAATGATGTATCCTTATCCAGAAGATCGTTGCCATCTTTTACTGTAAATGCCACATAAATATTAGCCGAACGCACATCATGGTACTCGATTTCTGCTTCAGCAAGAGCTGATTCACTTGAAGGAGACCAGTAAATCGGTTTAAGTCCTCGATAGATATAATCTTTTTCAGCCATCTTGCCGAAAACGCGGATCTGTTCCGCTTCATAGTCTTTCTTCAAAGTCACGTATGGATTATCCCATTCGCCTGCTACTCCTAGACGTTTGAAGTCTGTTCTCTGCTTTTCAATCTGTTCCCAGGCATATTCTTCACAAAGCTTTCTGAATTCCACGACTGACATGGACTTTCTGTCTACTCCTGTGTTAGTCAAGGCCTGTTCGATAGGCAATCCATGCGTATCCCATCCTGGTACATATGGGGATCTGAAACCAGACATGGATTTATATCTGACGATAATATCCTTTGAAATTTTGTTCAAAGCATGTCCGATATGGATATTTCCATTCGCATATGGAGGACCATCATGAAGAACAAAAGGCGGCTTGTCTTTGTTCAGCTCCTGTCTCTTGTTATAGACGTCTGCTTCTTCCCATTCCTTCTGTCTCTCTGGTTCTTTGTTCGGCAAGCCCGCTCGCATGGGAAAATCTGTTTTCAGTAAATTCAATGTATCTTTGATTTCCATCATTTCACCTTTTTCTATAATTTTTGATAAAAAAAAGACCTCATCCGAAAGGACGAAATCATCGTGGTACCACCTTAATTTGAAAAGTGAAGAATAAGCCTTCTCCTTTCCTTTGCTTCCTTAACGCAGAATGACGCAAGTACTTACTTATTTCAGTACTTGTTGACTTAAATGATAACACATAGCTTCCGCTTGTCAATTCTCACCAGTTATTGACTCTCTGTTAAGCGTCCACTATCTGTTGTGTTTTAAGTATCTTAAATTATTTTACTTCAGGAAGTTCGACCGCGGGCGTCATGCCTTCTTCGTATCCGTCCAGTTCTTCAGTCTCTTCAACTTCATCGACCTGATCTTCGTTCTGCCTGTCTTCCAGTTCTTTCTTAACTTCTTTAATTGTTTCGATATCCGGCTGTTCAGAGGTTGGCGGCTGAAGAAGATCCTCCCATTCTTCCTTTTTAACCAGTTCCAGCTGGGATTCAATCATCAGCTGAAGTCTCTGCCTGAAAATACGGCTCTGTTTTCTCAATTCTTCTGTTTCCTGCTCGATGCGTCTAGCTTTGTTCACTGCATCTTTCAGAAGCTCATCTGCATGATTCTCTGCTTCGTGCTTAACATTGGAAGCTTGTGTTTCTGCTTCTTTTGTAATCATTTCCGCTTCTTTTTCTGCATTCTGCTTCAAGCGGTCAGCTGCATCTTGAGCGACTAAAATCGATTTATTGAGTGAATCATGCATCTGATCATAGTTCGCTAGTTTTTCTTCAGCAAAACTCAGTTTCTTTTCAGTTTCTTTCTTCTGCTTCAACAGCATTTCATAGTCTTTTATAATCTGATCAAGGTAATCATTTACTTCGTCCTGATCATACCCTCGCATTTTAACAGGAAATTCCTTATTATGTATATCCAATGGTGTTAATGCCATGGAAAAACACCTCCACATTTTATTAGGCTCCAATGCCTTTAGTATAATGAAACTGAATCATTATCTCAAGAAACAATTAACTGTTTCTGTCCAGAACGCCCAGCGATAGTCGGATTTTTTCTTTTTTTGTTTTCCCTTCAATCGACTGCAGTCTTAACCGACCGTATCCCCTAATAGATACGACATCATTAATACCGAGTACAGTATCCGGCCGATCTGTTTCATTCCAGTTTACCTTTACTTTTCCAGAAGCAATAAGCTCTTTGGATTTCTGTCTGGAAATATTAAAAGCACCAGCAAGAACAACATCCAGTCTTAATGAAGAAACAATTTCATCTCTATCTTCCCAGCTGTCTTTTGGAAGAATCAGATCCGTATAGGATATTTCTTCAAGCTGGATAGTGATTTTTCCTATCTTGTCTACAGAAGACATCAAGAAATCCATGATCGATCCGTCTGCAAAGAACTGCCAGCGGTCACCATCTGAAATGATATCTCCAATTGTACTCCTGTCGATTCCTGACCCGATAAGCGTACCGAGTATTTTTCCGTGACTCAAGTCCGCAAACTTCCTAGGGTATCTTATTTCAGCGATTCTAATGTCGAAATCATTCTGAGCAGGATCAAAGTAAGACGGTGACAGAAAGAGGCGCCTGCGTTCGGCTGCCTCATATCCCCCATACGTACTTATCTTTATATCGTCATATTGCCCAGCTATCGACTCAACAATAAACTGCTGTCTAGGATCCAGAAATGGACTGAGGTATGGCGTATACTGCATTTCCACCTGACGCAGCCAGTCACTGACTTGATCGATAAACTGTTTTTCTTCTTCTCTAAAATGCTGATACACTGATTCCATTGTCATCTCATCCAAACTGTCTAACTAGATTAAATAGTATGCTGAAAACTGCATCAATTCCGTAACCCACAAATGTCAGAGAAAATAGTGCGGCTAGTCCTGCCAAACTGATCATTCCAATCGGCGGAACGAAGCGTCTGAAGAATCCGACATACGGTTCACAGATTCTGATCAGAAACTGCCCCAGGCTAGACTGATATCCACCTGGAAGCCATGACAGCAAAAAGTATACAACAAGTGCTATTCTATAGACCTGCAGCCCCTGCATGATTAGATTATATAGCACACTTAATATTTGAAGGCCCATTTATAAAGTAAAGCTCCGTTCTCATTAGTATTCACTGTTTTTTAATGCCTGTAGTTCTGCCCCATCGATTTCGAAAGAATGAGGGGTACAGATGAAAATTTCTTCGCCGAGTCTCTGAATATCTCCCTTGATCGCATAGGTGGTCCCCATAAGAAAATCGATCATTTTCTTGGCCTGATTCTTTTCCATTCTTCTGAAGTTCAGGATGACTGACTGATTGCCAAGAAGCAGGTCAGCAATGGACTGAACATCAGAATAGAGCCTTGGTTCCATCACTTTAATGCGAGGCTTTTTCAGAGCCTGCTGGTGGTTGATGGCCACAACATTCTGAGAGGCAGATTTTTTTAGCTCGTCGACCCCTCTATAAGTCGGGGCAGCTGCCTCAGTGGCTTTTTTCTTCTCTTTTTTCGGTGTCTGCTCTGACAGGTCTTCTTCCAGGTCGTTGTCAGTATCGTTTAAAGAAAAGTAATCATTCAGTTTATCTTTGATGCTCATTTTACTCTTCCTTTCCAGTGACTGTTATTTACGTCGACGTCTGAAGAACGGCGGAGTGTCCATTTCTTCATTTGTGCTGTCGGTTTCATCATCTCTGGAAAATAGATTTCCGGAAGCCGACTCTTTACGGTTTTTAGCTTTTTCGTCCAGGTCTGCATTGTGTCTGTCCCTGAGGTTAGGTTCTTTACGGATATCCCAGTTGCCGAAAGGATCCTTTTCATTTGATGCAGGTGTGGAAGGTTTTGACTGCTTCTTAGATGGAGCTGGCTTCTGCTTCTGGTTTTTCTCAGCATCTATACCTGTTGCAATAACCGTTACGATAACCTCATCGCCCAGATCTTCATTGATTGATGTACCGAAGATAATATTAACGTCGTTTGTAGCTGCTGCAGACACGATATCTGAAGCATCCTGTGCTTCAAATAGCGTCAGGTCAGATCCGCCCGTAATATTTAGAAGTACATTTTCAGCACCATCCAGAGAGACTTCAAGTAGTGGTGATGAGATTGCTTTTTTAGTTGCTTCAGCTGTTCGGTTTTCTCCTGTTGCTGTACCGATACCCATCAATGCTGATCCCTGATTTTCCATGACAGTTTTAACATCTGCAAAGTCCAAGTTGACATAACCGGGATTCGTGATCAGATCTGAAATACCCTGTACCCCTTGTCTTAAAACGTTGTCAGCCTCTCTGAAAGCTTCCATCATCGGGGTCTTCTTATCTACGATTTCAAGCAAACGGTTATTTGAGATCGTTACTAGTGTATCCACATGTTCACGCATTGATGCAATACCCTCGGCTGCGAATCGGCCTTTCTTCGGTCCTTCAAAAGTGAATGGTCGAGTAATGACACCGACTGTCAGTGCGCCTTGTTCTTTAGCAATACGTGCCACGATTCCCGCAGCACCAGTTCCAGTTCCGCCACCCATTCCTGCAGTGACGAAAACCATATCAGCTCCCTGTAGAGCATCGGCAATAGCTTCTTCACTTTCCTCAGCAGATTTTCTTCCTACTTCGGGGTTGGCTCCTGCTCCAAGTCCTCTAGTCAGCTTAGGTCCTAATTGAATTTTAGTTTCTGCACTCATCATATCCAGTGCCTGCAGGTCAGTATTTGCAACAATAAATTCCACGCCTTGTACATCGTCTTCGATCATACGGTTAACAGCGTTTCCTCCAGCTCCACCCACACCGATTACTTTAATGACTGCTCCGTTTGAGATTGCTGAATCAAATCCTAATTCCATTCTTTTTCCTCCTGTATAACCTTATCCAATTTAATCAAAAAAACTCGAAAAGATTGATTTTATTTTATCAATAAATGAATCGCTAGAAGCATTACTGTGGTTACTGCTGACTTTAGACTGCTTGCTGGAGACAGCTGGAAGTTTTTCAGCTGGCTGATCTTCCGTCTGTATATACTCATTGTTCAAGACAATGGTATTGAGAAGCTTGGTCAGCTCATCCATATGTGCTTTAGTGTAAACAAGTGCAATGGCATTTGAGAAAGAAGGGTAACGAACGCCCATGAAATCGGGTATGTACGTTTTGATATTCACTTCAAAAATGTCTTCCGCCAGTTCTTTCACTCCAGTTATGGCAGCTGTACCACCTGTTAGAATGATTCCACCCGGAAGATCAAATGCACCTATATTATCCAGTTCAAATTTAATTTTTTCAAAAATCTGAGCCAGTCTGGCCTCAATTATTTCAGCGATGTATGATTCCTTTACATCTACTGTCCCTTCTTGTCCAACAACATCTATTGAAAGGGTCTGGTCTCTTTCATCAGTCAGTTCACTATACGCATAGCCAACTTCTCTTTTAAGCTTCTCAGAATTCTTCAATGACGTATTCAGAACAACTGAGATATCTTTTGTGATGTTTTCTCCACCCTCCTGAACGATTGTGGCATATTTCACCTGTTCGTCATGAACAGCAGAAGCGGAAGTCTGCCCTCCCCCAAGATCAATCTGAATGGTGCCGAAACGTCGCTCATCTTCTGACATGATCAGTCCAGCCATCGCTTCAGGCTGAAAAATCAAATCGCTGATACTGTACCCTGCATTATTGACGCTTTTTTTAATGTTGTGCAGAACTGTTTTTGATGTCGCCAGAAGTGTGCCGTAAAGTTCAACTTGATCTCCAACCATTTTTCTAGGATCTTTTATCCCGTCGAACCCATCGACTAAAAACTCTTCTACCATAATCGAGAGAAGTGTCTTATCGGACGGTGTTTTCTTAGTCCTGACTTGCTCTATAATTTTTTTGAGTAATGATTCGTTAATTTCCTGTGAAGCATTTTCATTTGAAACGGTCACGTGAAAAGGATTGATTTCAATATTAGTGGCAGGTACCCCTACAATGAGTGAGCCGATCTGTATACCAGATTTTTCTTCTGCCTGTTTGACTGCTTTTGTTATAGACAGTGCTGTTTCGTCAATATCAATTATTAATCCTTTGTTGATTCCATTAGATTTTTCACTGCCAACTCCAATAACATTCATCTTGCCATTCAACACTTCAGAAACAATGACTTTTATTGAAGTGGTTCCAATATCTAAACTTGAATAAATTCCATCCTTCACTTTATTGAAACCTCCCATTCTTCAATAATCAAATTCAAACACGCTGTTTCGATTTTAACTATTGATACATATCATTCTACCATAAACTCACGTGTATATTGAAGCCTATTTATTGATTTATCAGTATATTTGAATTGCTTTTCTGTAACAGTACAGATGCTTCGATTTCCAAAATTAGTAATTAAAAAAGCCTCACCGCCAGGATGAGACTTCTTAGATATTTATAAGAGCAGACTACTCCCCGCCCTGATCCATATCCTCTTCATTTTCATAGGACTCGTATTCCTCTGAGTCATAAGGGATGAAATAAGCACCGGCTTCCAGATCGAAAACACCATTACCATCTACTGTTTCTCTCATCTGGAGATAATAGTTCATCCGTTCTGCAAAAGTCGGGATCGAGGCAAGCACCTCATTTCCATCGTTCATAAATGCCCGTACAAGCATCGGGTTGTGATCATCTTCCACGTGTACTATTTCAGATATCAATGACTGAACCTGGTCATCCACTTCTTCATAAGTCGAAAGCATGCGCTCGAGCGCTTCTCCTTGTGAAAAATTCAGCAGTATGGGCTGGCTGGATGTGATTCTAGGTAACGTTTCATCCAGAATGACACCATTCTCAAGTATTTTCTGGTAATGATCATCCGTCTGAAGAAACGCAACTGTTTCGTATTCGCTGATCGTTATCGCTACAGACTGCAGTCCAGTCACCTTCAGTTCAGCACCGGAAACCTGAGGAATTGCTTCTGTTATCCTTGTTTCGATATCTTCTCTTCCAAAATACGTACCTAGAACAGAATCCCCTATAGTGATCGAACTGTTATTGAATACTTCCTGATCATATACCTCACTGGTCCCTTCCACTGATACATCTTTCACATTGCTGTATGAACTGATTGTATAAAGTGAAACAAATATGGCCAGTGTAAAGACCAGCATCAAGCCAGACCATTTCCAGTAGAGTCTTCTTCTGCTTTCTGTATGACCTGAAGAAGCTGTTCCTGCCTGACTATTACCGGCAGTTTCCTCTAGTCCCTCTTTTTTTGACATAGTCACTTCTCCTAAAACTCTTAACCATTCAATAGTGTCATCAACAGATGAATAATCTTGTCAGATGCATCAGGCACTCCGAGCTGTTTAGCTTTAGCTGCCATATCATTTCTCATACCTTCATCCGACATAAGGCGATTCACTGTTTCAATAAATTTGCTGCTGTTCAGTTCATCTTCACGAATAAGCTCTGCTGCTCCTGCTTCCGACAGACTTCTGGCATTCTTCGTCTGATGATCTTCTGTCACATTAGGACTTGGAATCAGTACACTTGGGACACCAAGAGCTGTCAGTTCCGCCAGGGTAGTTGCTCCGCTTCTTGACACAACTAGTGAAACCGATGCGAAGACGCTGGGCAGGTCTTCAATGTAAGGGACTATACTGACTTTGGAGTGTTCCTCTTCAAGTCCACAGCTGCTTTTCCATTTTTCAGACAAGTCTTCATAGTGCTCTCTACCTGTCACAAACAGAACCTGATAATCAGCTTCGACGAACGCCTGACAATGATCGATCACTGTTTTATTAATCGCTGCTGCTCCTCTGCTTCCACCAAAAATAAGGACAGTTGGTTGTTTGGGATTCAGTTTAAATGTCTGCAAGCTATCGTTCGCCTGAATATCTGCGACTTCCTGAGCTCTTGGATTACCTGTAAATACAATCTTATTTTCATGTCCTTTAAACTGATTTTCTGCATCCTTGAAGCAGATTGCTATAGCAGATACATAACGGGCCAGAAACTTATTTGTGATCCCGGCAACGCTGTTCTGCTCATGGATCACTGTCGGTATTCCCTTTTTAGCTGCTGCATAGCAGACGGGAGCACTGACATACCCTCCGGTTCCAATGACTGCATCAGGGGAAAATTCGTCAATTATTTTTTTAGATTTTCTTATGGACTGTATAAAATATCCGATAGTTTTCAGATTATATTTTATTCCTTCAAAATTAAGCTTCCTCTTGAATCCTTCTACCTTTAATGCCTTGAACGGGATGGTATAATTCGGGACAATTGTACTTTCCAGTCCTCTCTCTGTGCCGACATACAAAAATTCGATGTCGTCATTCATCGCTTTCATCCGTTTGATCAGTGCAAGAGCCGGATAGATATGGCCTCCGGTACCGCCACCAGTTACTAATATTTTCATAAATTATGCACTCACTTGAGTGCTTACTCCCCTTTTTCATCATTGATTTTTATGTTTCTGATCGTATCAATATAATCCTGGCCCCTTGCTTCAAAGTTAGCATAAGCATCCCAGCTTGCACATGATGGGGACAGTAAGATGACATCGTGTTTTTCACTGATTTCAAATGCTTTGTATACTGCCTCGGACAATGTCTCGAAAGCAGCCTGTTCGCTTATACCAGCTTTTTTTCCTACTTCCAGCAATTTATTTTTTGTTTCTCCAAAAGTAAACAATGCTTTGACATGATTTCTAAAAGAAGGAATAAGATTTTCCAGATCATCTTCACGGTCCAGCCCGCCGGCAAGCAGGATGACTTTTTGCTGGAAGCCTTCCAGAGCATTGATCGTTGCTAGAGAATTCGTCGCTTTAGAATCGTTATAAAACCGTCTTTCACGAATATCATCTACAAACTGCATACGATGAGGCACACCATGGAAATGACTGAATACTTTCTCTATTGTCTGATTAGTGACATTATGCAATTTTGCAACAGCTATAGTTGCCAGTGCATTTTCCAGATTATGCTTACCAGGTAGGACGATGCTGGAACTGTCCATGATTTTCTCATTATTGAAGCAAATGACCCCACCATCAAGATAGACCCCTTTTTCTAATTGAGACTTGCGGGAAAAAGGAATCAGCTGGGCTTCACTAGCTGATAACACAAGATTTGTCAGTTCAAGCTGGTCATGATTATAGATAAGATAATCTTCAGCTTTCTGATTTTTGGTTATAGCCATCTTTGCTTCTACATATTCTTCCCTGGACCCATGATAATCCAGATGAGCAGAATGAAGGTTGGTAATAACAGCGATATTCGGACGGAATGTCTTAGTTCCCATGAGCTGAAAACTTGATACTTCCATAACAAGCGTGTCCTCAGGATTGGAATGCAAGGCGACAGTAGTTGAAGGGGTTCCGATATTTCCAACAGAATAGATATGACCTTCACCTGGTTCAGCTACCAGTAAGGACTCGATCATCTTGGTGGTTGTAGTTTTTCCGTTTGTTCCTGTAATCGCTACTAAGGAAGATGGTGAAATAGTATAAGCTACTTCCACATCAGTAATAATCGGAATGTCTCTTTTCTCAGCTTCTTTCAGTAAAATATTGGAATAAGGGATCCCTGGATTTTTTACGAGCAGATCTATCGGCTGATCAAGTAAAGACAACGGATGCCCTCCTGATACCACCGTTATTCCTAATGATCTGAGTTCCTTGGCTTCATCACTGCTGTCGATATCTTTGTAATCATTGACAGTAACTTCCGCCCCAAGTTCTTTAAGAACTTTTGCCGCACTGTACCCGCTGACAGCCAGCCCTAAAATCAGCACCTTCTTATTTTTGTACTCCGTTTGATTGCTCATGGCTATTCTCCTTAAACTAAAATTCAGTCTCCGATCTTTCTTATAATCAGCTATGAAAAAAACTGGAAGTAGATAACTACTACCAGTTCCGGTTGTTTATATACTGATCAATGCCAGTATACTAGTGATCAGTGTGATAATAGAAGAAATGATAACTATTTTCCATTCGCCCCATCCGCTCATCTCAAAGTGATGATGAATCGGACTCATTTTAAAGATTCGTTTTCCTCTTAGCTTAAACGATCCAACTTGCAGCATTACACTTGCTGTTTCAATGACAAATACAAGTCCTATGAGCAGCAGCGTCCATTCCTGATCAAGAATGATGGATGCACCTGCAAGTCCTGCACCTAACGCGAGTGAGCCGACGTCTCCCATAAACACTTTTGCCGGTTTTTTATTAAAAATAAAGAATCCTATAAGCGCACCGACAACCGCTGCAGTAAAGACGGCTACTTCCCACTGTTCCTGCCAGACAGCAATTACAGTATATGCTCCGTATGCAATCATTCCTGTCGTTGCAAGCAGACCATCAATTCCATCTGTCAGATTAGTCGCATTCGAAAACCCGACCAGCCAGAACAAGACGAAGAAAATATACAGCCATCCAATCGATAGACTTACATTAAAAGGTAAACTGATCGTCTGGATAGAAATCAGACTGCTGACCCCGAAATAGAAAAGAACTGCACCTGCAATTTGAGCGATAAGCTTCTGGAGACTGGTAAGTCCAAGATTTCTTTTCATGACGACTTTAATATAATCATCTATAAAGCCGATCAATGCAAATACGATAAAGATGAATACAAGTAAGGCTGTCAGCCAGAACTGCCCCCCCACCAAGAATGAAAAAATTAACGAGGAAAGAACCACAGAGATAAGAATCGAGAGACCTCCCATTGTCGGTGTGCCCGACTTTGATTCATGCCAGGAAGGGCCTTCTTCTCTGGTTGTCTGACCCAGCTGCTTTTTTTTGAAATAACTAATTACAGTCGGCATCAGGGAAGCAGCTATCAATCCACTGACTACCAACGTCATTACCAAATACACACTATCCACTTTTCTTGTCCACTCCTATGTCATTCTTGATTCGAAGCTAATTGTACCACTATTTCAGTTCCAGTTTCAATAAATGACCCGGCAGACATGTTCTGTGACGTCACAAAACCTTCACCTTCTACCGTGAGTGCTATCCCGGTGAGTTCTGCCAGTCTGTACAAATCATTTCTTGACCAGCCGGTAAGGTCCGGTAAGGTCATTGCACCATTTGTCAGAAGCAAAACTCGTTGAGTTTCATCTACCTGCATCTCCTGTCTTGGAAACTGCTGAACAACTCGTTCTCCAGAGCCGATCAGGCTGTACGCATCACCATTTTCCTCCAGATACGCTATGGCATCCTGAGCTGGTTTTTCAACAAAGTCAGGCATGTCATTTGCATAACTATTTTCACTTTGCATATCGTCACCGGCAGAATAGTATTTAAGTGCCCTCTTCATCACCGGGTTGAATATTTTCTGGACAGCTTGACTGCCGTGAGAGATCGTATTCAGTTCAGGCTGCTGCACAGTCACATACAGAATCAATTCCGGATCATCAGCTGGCGCCATTCCGACTACTGAAAATACATTATTATTTGGCCCGCTCAGATATCCGCCAGTTTCCGGATCTGCAATCTGAGCAGTTCCAGTCTTAGCTGCTATTTCAAAACCATCGATCTGGTACCCTCTAGCAGTTCCATGCTCGCTGTAAACTGTTTCTTTAAGGTACTCCAATGTCTGAGCAGCTGTTTCAGGAGAAATGACCGGCTGTTTTTCTGAGCCCTCTGTCTGTTCTGATACAATGTGAGGTTCTACCATTATCCCACCGTTAGTAAGAGCAGAAAAGGCTCTCAGCATCTGAACAGGAGTCACTGCAATCCCCTGACCGAAAGCAGTATTAATTTTCTGTAATGGCCACTCGTATGGATTACTTCCGTTCGACTCATTAGGCAAGTTTATACCTGTTCCAGTACCGAAGCCGAAGGCATCCAGATAGCTCTTCCATTTATCATGCCCCATCTCTTCAACCTGATGAACGAATGATACGTTGCTGGAACGAGCCAGTCCTTCCAGATGGGTAATTGTTCCCCATCCTTCGCGTCTGACATCACGGATCGTTCCTCCGCCGGCCTGAATCTGTCCCGAGCGGAAGTATTCATATGGTCTGAAGGTACCTTCCTGAATAGAAGCAGCCAGAGTCATTGCTTTTAAAGTTGATCCGGGCTCAAATGTATATTCAACCAAAAGATTCTGCCAGGACTGATCGATTCCTTCTTTTGTAGTGGCATTAAAAGTTGGACGCTGAGATGTAGCCAGTATTTCTCCAGTTTTAGCATTCATCAGATTAGCCGTGATGTATTCCGGTTTGTGTTCCTGATCTACTTCTTCAACAATCCTTTCAAGAAAATTCTGCATACGCCGGTCTATTGTAAGTGTAAGATCTTTGCCGTTTATCGGATCCACTTCTTCGATTTCCTGATCTGGAATTACATAACCAAAGCGATCAGCCTGAAATTTTATCCATCCATTTTCACCACTTAAATGGTCATCATACTGTTTTTCCAGGCCCATGACTCCATGAAGCTGATCATCACTTTCATCTGTCACTTGAGCCAGTCCGATTGTATTTGAAGCAAATGTGCCATTGGGATAAAGCCGGCTTCTGCTTTCATCAAATGTTATACCGGTCAGTTCATTTTCCGACAGATCGTCTCTAATCGCACTCATAGTTTCGAAAGTCAGATTGCTTCCAGCATTTCCGAACTCTACCTGCATACTGTCTTGAGTCAGTCGGGCATAAATGTCATCCTCATTCAGTGACAGATGAGTAGCAATAATTTCTGCAACAGCTCGAGGTTCTTCAATATGCTGGGGTCTGCTAGGTGATGACCATTCATCAGTAAGAATAGCTACCATCTTGTAGGTCGTTGCATCTGTTGCGATCGGATTACCGTTTCTGTCGAATATTGTCCCGCGGCGGGCCTGAAGCACATTATTTCGAGTATATAATTTTTCTACATTAAGATGAAGATCTTCCCCGTTTACTTCTCCTCTGACCATGATCCAGGTAAATCTCAGAAAAAGCGAAGCAAAGAGAACAAAACAGATTACATACATAAATATTGCGATCGTTTTTCTATTGTGGAAAGGGTTGGTCTCTTTAACCTTTTTTTTCAACTGTTTCATCTGAATACATTCCTGATCTGTTCTACGTTCATTTCCAGTCCATTTTCTATGGCGATGGAATAAACTCTGTCATATCTGGACAATTCCTGCACTTTCTGTTCAAAGTTTTCGTTTTCAATCTGAGTAACGACTGCCTGAGACTCGATATCCTGAATCGAACGATTGATCGTAGATACCTGTATAGATAATGCAATATGTACAACTGCCAAACCGAATAGTATGACACCAAAAAAGCTGATGACTGCAGATTCAAGCCGCGTCAGTCCTTTCGTCTTCGGACTGGCTTCTCTTACCTTCTCCGGTTCCTGATTGATGCCAGGCTGATGCAGGGGCTGTTGGTTCATTTCATACTGTCTTGCTAAGTTATCATTCATCATGTGATCAATACTCCTTTCTTCAATATACCGTTTTATCTGTTCAGCTGTTTCTCTGTTTTTCTGCGATTCTTAGTTTTGCACTTCGAGACCGGTTATTCTCAGCCAGTTCCTCATCTCCAGGAATAATCGGCTTCCTGTTGATCAGCTTAAGTACCGGCTGCTCGTGATCAGGAATGACCGGAAGTCCTCTAGGTAGGTCCGGTAGCTTGGAGTAACTCTTGAACATCTGCTTGACAATGCGATCTTCCAGCGAATGGAATGTGATGACGCTGATCCGTCCGTTAATATATAATAGATCGATTGCTGCTTCGAGCGAGTCTTCAAGTGCGCCCAGTTCATCATTGACAGCTATCCTGAGGGCCTGAAAGATTCGTTTGGCAGGATGCCCGCCTTTTCTTCTTGCCGGCGCCGGAATCGCTTCTTTAATCAGCTCAACCAGCTCCTGGGTTGTATTGATGGGTCTGTCTTTTCTTGTAGATTCAATCAGTCTTGCGATCTGTTTAGAGAATTTTTCTTCCCCGTATCTAAAAAATATTCTGACTAAGTCGTTGTACTCCCAATTATTGACAATATCATGAGCACTTAAGTCCTGTGACTGATCCATTCGCATATCAAGGCGTGCATCTTTGTGATAACTGAATCCCCGTTCAGTGATGTCCAGTTGAGGTGACGAAACACCCAGGTCATACATGATACCGTCAACTTTCTGGACCCCAAGTCCATTCAATGCTGATGCAATATTTCTGAAGTTAGTGTGGACAAACGTGATTTTTCCCTTATCCACTTCTTCTTTTAACAATTCTGCTGCATTATTAATTGCCATAATATCCTGATCAAAGGAGTATAAATGCCCTCTCTCATCAAGTTTCTGAAGTATAAGCGACGAGTGTCCGGCTCCGCCTAGTGTACAGTCAACGTAGACGCCGTCTGGACGTATATTCAGACCCTCGACGGTTTCATTAAGTAAAACTGTTTCATGTTCAAATAGTGTCATGTATATCCTCCGTTACTAAAAGCCAAAGTCGATCATTTCTTCCGCTATTTCTTCAAAAGACTGGTCAACATCTTGAGAAAATGCTTCCCACTTCTCTTCACTCCAGATTTCAATCCTTTCTGATACACCAATGATATAGCAGGTCTTTTCCAGTACTGCATGATTGATCAGCGGACTCGGAAGGTTGATACGTCCTTGCTTATCCAGTGAACATTCAGTTGCAGCTGAATAAAGAAACCGTGTGAAGGTTCTTGATTCTTTCTTTGCCAGGGGAAGTTGCTTTAATTTATTTTCCAGCAAGGTCCATTCCTGCATGGGATAGCCAAAAAGGCAGCCATCCAGGCCACGGGTCACAATGAAACGCTCCCCCAGATCCTCACGGAACTTGGATGGGATGATCAGCCGACCTTTTGCATCAATATTATGCTTATATTCGCCTAATAACATTTCACTGCCCCCTCTCCCCACTTATAAGGCTAAGTCTACCACAATGCCCCACTTTCTACCACATCATTATACAAATAAAACACAATTGTAAAATAAAACTGGCAAAAAAAAAGCATCCGGAAAATATGACTGCCGTCATACTCTCGGATGCTTTGAGCTATTCTCTAAGTTGATACTTAAATAATGGCCAGATAAGTAATGAAGATGCCTATTGCAAGATACCCAGTAAGAAGAATCAGGAACACATATCTCCACCAGATCCTGAAGAAAAAGTAAATGTTCAGTTCTTCTTTAACGAACGTTCTGAATGTGGCGATGATAATCCCCGTTAGAGACAGAACAATAATAATGTACGGAATGAAATTGATTTCAAAGTAAAGCTTCCCTAAAAAAAATAATAAAATCAGCATGTAAGGGATTAGCAGGTCCACTACTTTTACGGGAATATTTACCAACCTGAACTGGCGGTTTATCTTTTTTGAAAACAGCAGGATAATAATTGGCAAAATATAAAATATAATTATAATCAAATCGACTGAACCATCAATGATGTCCACTTCCTATCCATTCATACGATTAACTATCAGAAAAAGCGTTCATGAGTTAACCCATAAACGCTTTTTCCTAAACTCTATATTGAGTCGATCGTGTATGCCACGATTAACTTTCTTTGCTTACTACCTCTTTACCTGCGTAAAATCCGCAAGATGGGCATACATGGTGGTTACGCTTCACTTCACCACAGTTTGGACAATCACTCATGTTTGGAAGGTCCAATTTGATATGAGTACGTCTTTTTGCTTTTCTGCTAGTAGATGTTCTTCTTTTAGGTACTGCCATTTTCCAACACACCTCCTTAAAAGGATTCGATTCCTGATTCAAATACTACTCATTGTCCTCTTTGAACAGATCTTTCAATGCGGCAAATCGGGGATCACCCTCACCATCATCAGCCAATCCTGGATGATCGTTATGGTCTTCCTCATCAATAACATGCCAGTCTTTTCCACTGGGCATCATGCCAGATTGACGCTCGTCCACAGTAAAAACCTGAGTAGGTTTATTAGTTAAAATAGTATCTTCGATCGGTTTCTGCAAATCAAGAATGTCTTCAGATAATTCCTCGACCAGTTCATCCTCTGTAAATGATTCCAGTGATACAGATGATAGTGCCGGCAGATAAATTTCAGAAAATGGGATAGTCAACTGAACCTTGACGGGTTCCAGTGAACGTGACGAAGGCATTGTGAGAACCGTATCGAGTACGAGATCCACATAATAAACTTCATTTTTTTCATTTTCCAGTGTCCCTCTAATCTGTATTGGCTCAGCATAAAGGATTTCATTATCTCTATTTTTCAGTGATTCTGAGAAATCGACTATCCCATCCAGTTTTAATGGCTGGTCCTGATATCTTTTTAATTCGTTTAATGCCCATTTAGTTTTCAATGACTTCACCTCAGTGTTTGTCGGTTAGTTCTGCTAGGATAAAAAGCAGTCAATGCTGAGAACCTAGAGGGTAGACCTTGTACTTGGACAACAAAAACAATTATACTATTTTAGTCCATTATTGTCAATAAAATTAAAAGGTTTCGTATAAAAATCTTGGTGAAGTATCTGCTCTTTATCAGCCAGACGATAAATATGTCCCGCCTTGATATCCTGCTCAAAATTGGGCGCTGTACTTTTATTGAGATTGGAAACCAATTTGATCGACCATTCTTTTTTGTGCCTGCCTATATAACCTCGACCTGCTTCCGTAAATCCAAGAAGACGGACAGCTTCAATTCTCTTTTCTGCCATGTCCATGGCCTGTTTAGTATTGTTCAATAATATATGACAGCAGATACGCTGCAGGGACACCCAGGTCAACTGCCTAGTCTTAACAGATTCGATAAACTCCTTCATTGATACTGCATCGCTGATTTTCTCTTTCAAGCGGTACTCCAGTCCCTTCTCCATCAGATAGATCTGACTAAGGTCTTCAGTGCTTATCGCTGATAATCTGTAGTCAAGCAGACGAAACAGATTTTCCCATGATATAAGTGGGTGATTTTTCAGCACATCATACATTTCGGCCGGTACAAATGTTTCGACAGCCGTAAAGGCTTCTCGCTTCTCAAGCAGAGTTCTTCTAATAGCTGTTGCACTGGCTATACTGAATGAACTGTCAAGTTCATCATCATGATAGTGGCTGTTTTTTCTGGGAACAGTTTGGATGGACATGTCGTATCCATTCCTTCTTATTTCTTTAGCATACGCAAAACCAAGCATGTTGTTTGGTTGAGTGAGATCAAGTGGAAACTGACTGAAATAAGTGTTGATCACATCACTGAAATTCTGGGCATATGTCTGTTTCTGCTGATGCGCCTGTCTGAACAAGTCGTCCAGTTCAGCCTCATTTTCTAGATACAGGTACGCAGCTTCTCCGAAAGCCTGACTATTCCCACTCTCACTTCCAAAACTGATCAGATCACAACCCAGACCGTTAAGGACGGATACAGCCCCTTCAGCAAAAAAATTAGCCGGCTGAACACTAAAGTCAGTCGGCAGTTCCACAACGATATCTGCTCCATTCATCAGTGCAGCTCGGGCTCTTGACCATTTGTCAACGATTGCCGGTTCCCCTCTCTGAAGGAAATTACCACTCATTACAACAATAATAATATCAGCTTTTAATTTTTTTCTAGTCTCTTCAAGATGATACTGGTGTCCATTATGAAACGGATTATATTCAGCAACGATCCCACACACTCTCATCCTGTCACCTTACTTTCTGACTTCGAAAAACCATCGTTCACTATCTGATTCGACCGTATCAGTAAAATCAGCTGTCACGTCGACTGTTCTAAATCCTGCTTTCTTCAGCAGCTGTATATATACTTCAACAGGATAGGTACGTTCTGAATGGACTTCTTCAAATCGCTCATATCGGCCTTCATCTGTTTCTACAAAAAATGTCAAATGATGATCGACTGACCCTTCATGCTCCCCTTCGTAACTGTCCCATAAAAAGACGATATCATCAACTTCTGCATGGAAGGAAAATTCCTGAAAGAGCTCCATTTTATGAAGAGAATGTACATCGAATAGAAAGACCCCTTCATCAGAAAGCACCGAGTAGACTTCTTTAAAAACCTTAGCGAGAGATGCTTCATCTTCCATATAACACAGTGCATCACTGTAGCAGATGACACTATCATAATGAGGGAGCTCTGAGAGTTCTTTCATGTCCCTTTGAAGAAGAGGGAAAAAGACTTTGCTTTCAGTCTGCCTGTCGTAAGCCAGGCTTAGCATCTCTTCAGACAGATCAAGACCTGTCAGGTCATAACCCGACTCTTTGAGCATAATACCCAGGATTCCTGTTCCACAGCCCAGCTCAAGCATTGTCCGATTCTCTGATACATGTTTTTTAGTATACTCCAGCCACTTGCCATACAGACTATCGTCCATGAGCTGATCGTATACTTTAGCAAACCAGTTGTAGCTCATTAGCTCAGCCAGCCGCTGACGTCGACCTGCTCAGCATCAGACCAAAGTCTTTCCAGTTTGTAGAACTCTCGTTCTTCCTCATTGAATAAATGAATGATAACATCTCCGAGATCGATCAGGATCCATTTACCCTGGTTCTTACCTTCCACTCTCTTAACTGGCTGCTGATTCTTCTCAGCTGCCTCCAGTATACTCTGGGCAATTGCATCAAGCTGACGGTTATTGTTGGCGTGCATAATTACAAAATAGTCTGCTAGAAGTGATACCTCTTTCATATCCAATGCCAGTATTTCCTGAGCCATTTTATCATCAGCTGCTTTAACTACATATTCTAAAAGTTCAATAGACGAACGGGTCATCTTGCTCCTCCTTGTTTTTAACGCCCCAGACATTGTATGTCTCGATTGCCTTGGGATATATTTTTGCCTTACGTTTTATCAGATTTTTTAATGTGTGTCTGGAAATGTAAGCTATAGTCGATTCAAGATCGGTCTTTGCAAGCTGACGAGCATCCTCCACACCATTGAACGACCGGTTAGGTTCGATGAAATCTGCAATGTAAATGATCTGCGCCACGATATCCATTCGGGGCGAACCGATGGTATGGTATTTTATTGCATCCTGTATCTCTTCATCATCTAAGTGATACTCGTTTTTCATCAGAACTGCTCCCACAGGCCCATGCCAGATGTTGCTTCCGAACTGAAGCATTTCCAGGTCCAGGTTTTCACTAATGATCAGATCACGCATCTCTTCATCCGGTTTTTCTTTTGCATAGTCATGAGCCAGTGCAGCTATACTGACTTTCTCCTTGTCAGCATTATAAGCCTCAGCTAGTTTCAAAGCTGTTTTTTCAACTCTCAAAACGTGCTTGAACCGTCTTTTACTCAGCGTCTTTTCCATAAGCTCAACAAGTTCAGGCCTAGACAGATCGCAATAGTTTTGAGAATATATCGGTTTGTTATTTTTCATTCTTATATAGTCCTTCACTTTCGATGTACTTCTCGGTTTCAGCCGTGACTAGATACCTGATCGAACAGCCGTCTCTTACCTTCTGGCGGATCATACTCGAGCTGATATCCACATCAGGCACGTCTACCATAATCACTGGATAAGGGGTACCGGTCTTATAATTGGGCCGGTTGACAGCTACAAACTGAACGAGCTGAATAAGTTCATCTACTTTATACCAGTTCGGCAGATCCTCGACCATATCCGCTCCTATGATAAAGTAGAATTCTGTATCAGGATGCTTCTCCTTAAGTATTCTTATCGTATCGTATGTGTAACTTTTGCCTTTCCTCTCTATTTCACTTAGATCGATCTTAAACTGCTCATTATCTGAAAGTGATTGTTCAAGCATATTAACTCTGTGCACATGATCGATTGTCTGCTTCGACTGCTTGTGAGGCGGCTCATACGATGGTATAAACAGAATAGTATCCAGGTCAAGCTGATCTCTTACATGCTCTGCTATGATAAGATGACCTAGATGAGGTGGGTTGAAACTTCCTCCAAGGATGCCGATTTTTTTATCAGGAATCGACTGTAAAAGTTCAGTGAGCACTTCGGGTTCAATGGTACTGGAAACGTTTTGACTCACTTGCTTACACCTGCCTTTAATTTTATCTTGGTAGTCTGGAAGAGTAGTGCTGATATTTTTCTTCTTCCGCCTGTTTATATAGCACCAGAACTTTTCCTATCGTCTGAACGACGGTTATATCCGACTCTTCTTCGATAAGCTCTTTTGCCTCTTTGGTGGTCCAGTCAGTATTCTGCAGCAGCTGGACTTTCATCAGTTCTTTATTTTCAAGAGAGTCTTCAAATTCTCTTATCATTTCAACAGTCAGCCCGTTTTTTCCAATCTGGAAAAGGGGTGACATATCGTGCGCTTCTGCTCTTAAGAAACGCTTCTGCTTGCCTGTTAATTTCATCATTGTCCTTCTTTCTAAATTAATTGCTTTCTGATCAGTACATCTACACCCTGAGGGGCCCATGCGGCAATTTTAGTATCTGCTTGATCGATTGAAATCCATCCTAACCCGGAGAATACGATATCAGAGGGACCCGAGGTCACAAACTCATATCGCTTCATACTGGCAATTTCACTGTCCTCAGAAGGTGGAGTAAGCAGTTCCCCTTTCTGACTGGAGTAGAGGTCATCAGCCTTCTCGGTTTTCGTTCTGTGTATATACAAGTCATTAGCAAAATAGCTGACGAATGACTGCTTATCATTTCCGGAGATGTAATCAAAGCGTGCCAGACCGGCAATGAAAAGTGTCTGCTCTTCATTCAGCTGATAACTTTTCGGCTTGATTTCTTTTCTCGGGGTGATTTCCTTGATGTCTTTCGCTGATAGATAATAAGACAGCTGACCTGGCTGAATGACTCCAGGGGTATCGACCAGCATCCGTTCGTCATCGAGAGGAATTTCAATTTTACCGAGTGTAGTACCAGGGAAATATGAGGTCGTTACGACATCGGATTCATCTGTTGCCAGATTGATGATCTGATTTACTAAAGTGGACTTACCGACATTGGTCGTTCCTACAATATAGACGTCTTCCCCTTTTCTTGCTTTTTCGATTTGTTCCATAAGGTCCATTACATGATCTTTGCTGAGTGCGCTGATCAGATGGACGCTATCCGGTCTGATTCCGACCAGGTGGGCCTGTTCAGTTATCCACTGTCTCATTTTAGACTGCTTTAAAGACTTCGGCAGGAGATCGACTTTATTCCCTACGATCATCAGAGGGTTTTGTCCTGCAAATCTCTGTATGCCTGATATAATGCTTCCATTAAAGTCAAAAATGTCCACCAGGTTGACGATGAGCGCATCTTTCTGACTTAATTCATGAAGCATATTAAGGAAATCATCGTCTGTCAGTTCTACATCCTGAACCTCGTTGTAATGTCTCAGTCGAAAACATCGCTTACAATAGACTGCTTCATCTTCGGCTGCTTTTTCGAGTGTCTTAGTCGGTGCATAACCGGATTTCGATTCGTCTTTATCCTGAAGCACTGCACCGCAGCCAATACAATATAGCGTGTCAGTTTGTTCTGTTTCTGTCATGTAAACTTCCTCTCCATTTCATATCCGGGTCTTTCTCAATCAGATAATTCATGATTTTCAATTCAACGAACCGGTTCAGTCGGGTATTCCAGGCATCGGAGTCCAGAATAGGTTTAACGAGAACACTTCTGATTCCTGCATGATTGGCTCCTTTTATATCCGTAATGATTTGATCTCCTACCATCATTACTTCGCTTTTATCAAGGTCAAATTCCTCAAGAGCTTTTTTGAACCCTCGCTGAAAAGGTTTCAAGGCATTCGGAACGAATTCAAGATCAAGAATACAAGCTACTTTTCCTACTCTTTTTCGTGTGTTATTTGAAAGGATGATAACTTCGATATCATTTTCCTTCATCAGTTTGATCCATTCAATCGTCTCTTCGGTTGCCTCGGGATTGTTCCAGGCAATGAGCGTATTGTCCAGATCGGTCAGAACTGCCTTGATCCCAGCATTTTTCAGCTGTTCAGGAGTGATCTGATATATCGACTCGACCATCCACGTTGGTTTAAAACTTTTAAGCATCCACTTCCTCCTATTCTGAACTGTATTTTTTTACATAGGGGTTCTATCTAAAAAAAAGGAAGCACACAAAGCACTTCCTTTTGTGCACTTCTTAATCTTCTGTAGATGTTGCAGGTTGAACAAGTTCAAGTATTTCGACAGCAACATAGTCAATATTGTCAAACTCATAGGTCTGCTGGCTTGTACGGTCTTCAAGCTCGAACATGTTGGATTTGCTGTCATATCTAACGATACACTGCTCCTTGCCGTCTCTTTCGAAACGTCTTACCTGCACCTCGTCAGACTGATCTTCACGCATCGCATCCAAGCGACGGATAATTGGTATCAGTTGGGATGGTTTCATAGACTTTCCCCTTCCTACTTCTATTCTTCTTCACTCATCTATTTTACCAGAATTTGTTGTAAATTACAGTAATTGTCTCAGGTTTTACTAAATTCTCCGAAGTCCTCCCTCAACTATTTAAAAATCTCTCTTCAATTCTGTTTATTAAAACTGTATGATAAACTAATAAGTAAAAAAAAGGATGATAATTATGACCAATTCACTTTTCAATCAGGAAGTATTAAAAGCTGAAATATCACAGATCAGACAGTTCGATGAACAAGTCTCTGAATTCGGCGAACTGATTCGACTGACCCTGGGGCAACCTGACTTCCCTACCCCTTCACATGTAAAGGAAGCAGCGAAGCGGGCAATCGATGAAGATTTCTCTTTTTACACGCAAACTGCTGGATACCATCTCCTGCGCGAAGCCGCAGCAGCTTTTGTTAATGAAAAGTATCGTCTGGATTATAACCCAGACTCAGAGATCATCGCAACAGTTGGTGCAACAGAGGCACTCGCTGCCAGCCTTCTGACTCTCCTTAACCCAGGGGACAAGGTAATTATTCCATCTCCGTTTTTCACTCTTTATGAATCTCTGGTCAGATACGCTAAAGCGGAACCTATATTCATCGACACATCTGACACCGGATTTATTATCGATCCTGATATATTAGAAAAAACCATGGAAGAACATAGAGATTCACTGAAAGCTGTTATTTTCAACTACCCCAATAACCCTACCGGGACCACTTGGGATAAAGAGACAGTAATGAAGCTCGCCGACTTATTCAGTCGCTTCCCTGAAGTCATTGCCATCAGTGATGAAATTTATAGTGAAATCGTCTATAATGCGCCCTTTGTTTCATTGGGAGAACATTTGCGTCAGCAGACGATCGTAATCAACGGCCTGTCAAAATCTCACGCTATGACAGGGTGGAGACTGGGACTTATTTTTGCACCTGAGTACCTGGCTGAACAGATAGTAAAAACCCATCAGTCTTTGGTTACCAGTGCATCAAGCATCACTCAGTTTGCCGGCATAGAAGCCCTTACCGTAGGGAAAGATGATGCGCTGCCTATGAGAGATCAGTACCTTAAACGCCGCGATGTTGTTGTAGAAAAACTGTCTGCTCTCGGTTTTGAAATTGCTGAACCTACTGGAGCCTTTTATGTATTTGCTAAAGTTCCGGAAAGACTTAAACAGAACAGTTATGACTTCTGCTACGATCTGGCGAAGGAAACTAAAGTAGCGATTATTCCAGGAAGTGCATTCGGGGATGCAGGAGAAGGGTATGTCAGACTAAGTTATGCAGCTAGTCTTGACAATATCCAAACAGCTATGGACCGTATTGCAGAGTATATGGAAAATAAATAAGCTGGACTACTGGAACACGTCCTGTTTCGAAAAACCTGCAGATTTTCAACAGCACTAGCAAGCCATACGCTTGCTACACATGACACTACACAAAAGAGGAGTCACCCTGAAGTTATAATCAAGGCGACTCCTCTTTTTGCACTTATCAAACGATGAAGCCAATCTATCTCAGTCTAGCCCCACCAGAGCCTGATCAGCGCCTGGGTACCATCATCTTCATGTCCTTTTTCTGCAAGCTGATCGTATAAAGCTTTTGCTCTAGCTGTGGCTGGTAACTTAAGCTTCATTTTATCAGCTTCCTGAAGTGCAATATTGAGGTCTTTGATAAAATGCTTGACGAAAAAGCCTGGGGTATAGTCTTCCTTAATAATTCTTGGCGCATAGTTCTCAAGTGACCAGTTGGCTGCCGCGCCCCCACTAAGAGTTTTAACTACCTTATCCAAATCAAGTTCGGCTTTTTCTGCATAGACCAGCATTTCAGCCATCCCAGTCATCGTGCCTGCAACCATAATCTGATTAGCCATTTTGGTATGCTGACCGCTACCCGCCGGTCCATGATGTTCAAGTGATTTCGAAAAGAGTTCAAGAACTGGCCTGCAAGACTCAAACACTTCTGACTCCCCACCAATCATGATGGTCAGCGTGCCATTCCTTGCGCCCAGGTCTCCGCCGGACACCGGAGCATCCAGCGCCTGCCCACCAGCCTTCACAGCAGTGCTGTATATTTTTTCTGCTAAAGAAGGCGTACTGGTTGTCAAATCGACTGCCATTCTGTTGCTGAAATCCGTCTGAAAGATTCCATCATTCCCATAATAGACCTCTTCTACATCACGAGGGTACCCTACCATAGTAAAAATCAGCTCTGACTCACGCGCCACCTCGGCTGGTGTATCCTTCCAGCTTGCTCCAAGTCTGATTAGATCCTCAGTTTTTGATTTTGTACGATTGTAGACGGCGACCTCATACCCTGCATTAAGTAAATGTTTCACGATCGACTGTCCCATGACTCCTGTACCGATAAACCCTATCTTTTTCATCAAGTAGCCTCCTTTTTATGTATAGCAAAACAGACTGGGTCAGGTTAAGACCCAGTCTGTTTATCGATTATGATACGTATTGATCGACCAATGCCATCACTTCTTCAGAAGTGGTGCATTCTGTCAGAGCTTTATCAGCTAGTTCTTTCATTTCAGCTGTATCAAGCTTTCTCAATAGGCTTCTAGTTTTCAGAATACTCGTCGCACTCATTGAAAACTCATCCAGTCCTAGTCCCACAAGTAGTGGTACAGCGATCTGATCTCCTGCCATTTCTCCACACATTCCGGCCCATTTGCCTTCACTGTGCGCAGCATCGATTACACCTTTGATTAGGCGAAGGATCGATGGATTATATGGCTGGTATAAATAAGAGACGCGTTCATTCATGCGGTCTGCTGCCATAGTGTATTGGATCAGGTCGTTCGTTCCGATACTGAAAAAGTCTACTTCTTTAGCAAACTGATCAGCCAGCACTGCTGCTGCCGGAATTTCGATCATGATTCCCACTTCAATCGAATCAGATACCTCAGTACCTTCTTCAATCAATTTAGCTTTTTCTTCTTCCAAAATGGCTTTCGCAGCTCTAAACTCAGGTAAAGTCGCAATCATAGGGAACATGATGCGAAGTGTGCCGTGAACTGAAGCTCTTAATAAGGCTCTCAATTGCGTACGGAACACACTATCCTGGTCCAGGCTGACACGAATCGCGCGGTAACCTAGGAACGGGTTCATTTCTACAGGCAATTCAAGATACGGCAATTCTTTATCTCCGCCGATATCCATTGTTCTGACAACTACCGGTTTGTCTCCCATGCCTTCGAGAACTTTTTTGTAGGCATCAAACTGCTCATCTTCAGATGGTAGTTCAGCAGAATCCATATAAAGGAATTCGGTACGATAAAGTCCAATCGCTTCCCCACCATTATTGATTACCCCTTCAAGATCTTTAGGTGTCCCGATATTGGCAGCCAACTCTACGTGCTTTCCATCTTTGGTCAGGCTAGGCTCGTCTTTAAGACGATCCCATTCTGCTTTCAGCTGAGCAAACTCTTCAGCTTTTTTATTGAAAGAAGATATAATTTCCTCGGAAGGGTTGATGATTACTTCTCCTTCCATTCCGTCAACAATTAAATAATCCTCTTCTTTAACGAGTTCTGTAATGTTCTTTGTTCCCACAATGGCAGGAATCTCAAGAGAACGGGCCATGATTGCTGAGTGAGAAGTTCTACCTCCGATATCAGTTACAAAGGCTTTTACATACTTCTTATTTAACTGGGCAGTATCACTAGGTGTAAGATCTTCAGCAATGATTATGACTTCTTCATCTATAGTAGCTGGAGAAGGCAGAGTCACGTTCAGCAAACGAGCTAGTACTCGTTTTCTAACATCTTTGATATCAGCTGCACGTTCCTGCATATAAGCATTGTCTTCCATGCCTTCGAACATAGCGATGAATGTATCCGTCACTTGTTTGAAAGCAAAATCTGCATTGACTTTGTCGTTATCGATTACAGCATGTGTCTGATCAATCAGATCAGGATCAGACAATACCATGACATGAGCATCAAAGACTTGTGCTTCTTCTTCACCTAAAGATTCAGCGGCTATGCTGCGGATCTTGCCCAGCTGCTCTTTAGACTCATCGATTGCTTTAGTCAGACGGTCTTTTTCGGCACCCGTGTCAGTAACACTTGTTTTTTCAACAGTTAAATCAGGCTCGATAAGTAAGTAGGCTTTAGCTTGAGCAATTCCATCGCTCGCTGCAATTCCAGATACTTGTGAGGTCATTATTCAGCCATTCCCTCATTCTTGATTGTCTGATCGATTCCTTCGATCGCTTCTTTTTCGTCTGCACCTTCAGCAGTAATAGAAACGTCAGCACCTTTACCAACACCTAGAGACATAACGCCCATGATTGATTTCAGATTAACAGATTTTCCTTTATATTCTAAAGTGATATCTGAGTTGTATTTGCTCGCTGTCTGAACCAGTAAAGTTGCTGGTCTAGCGTGAATCCCTGTTTCTGCAGTTACGTTGTATTCTCTTTTTTCCATTATGAATTCTCCTTTAATAGTAGATAGTATGGTAGAAATGAGCATTATGAGAGCGCTTCATGAACATTCGATCGCTGCACCAACATGTTCCAAGCTTATCATACTACCCTTTCTTCCATTACAGATTACCATTTTTTTCCTATACCTACAACTATTTTTTACTAAATCTCATTTATCACTTGAAAGTCAGTAATGGTCAGAGTATAATTAATTATAGAAAGGTCAGTAATGGTCAAAAAGATAGTGCTTCTAGTAAGCCTATCAACTGACTTTTATCCAATATATTACTCAAGTTTCGCACCCTGATCAAACCTTGGAAAGCCTATCGGCTTAAGGTTAATCAACTAAATCAAACA
>NZ_BAAADA010000196.1:38990-45863 GCF_039522005.1 Alkalibacterium indicireducens | reverse complement strand
CTTCATCGACAGAAATCATCATACGAGCAACGAGAAATTTGGGAAACATAATTTTTCATAGATTATTGGGAGTTACCACTTTAGTTAATTCTGCGACTGTTCTATGTTCTTCTGCAAGAGATGTGGTAATGACTGCACAATCGTCTATGTCTGCCACTTTAGCAAACGTGACTTCATTAAATTTAGTCGGGTCTGCTAATACATACGTCGCATTTGACTGTCGGATGGCTTTTTTCTTCACAGCTGCCTCTTCAACATCCGGTGTAGTAAAGCCTGCTTCTGGATCGACACCATTCATACCCAAGAATGCTTTGGTAAAATGGTATTCTCCCAGCTGATCTGCCGCAACTGATCCGATGACCGCTTTTGTCCGTTTCTTAATGCGCCCGCCGATAAGTATCGCTTCGATCTGGTAATCGGCCAGACGTGCTGCATGGGGCACACCATTCGTTACTACCGTAATATCCTTATCCGCAAGCAGTGGTATCATCTCATAGGTTGTCGATCCTGCGTCCAGAAAAACCACCTCATGTTCTTCAATCAGTGCAATTGCTTTTCTGGCTATCGCCTGCTTCTCATGAGTGTTTTTGACTGTTTTGTCTTCCATTGATGCCTCATCAGTCGGCTGACGCTTTCTTCTGGCTCCTCCATGAATACGTACCAGCCTGTCCTGATTTTCAAGCTCGGTCAAGTCCCGTCTAATTGTGGATTCAGAATGGTTAAGTTGATCGATCAGTTCTTGTACTGTGATCGTATTTTTTTCATTCAGCACCTTCAGTATATAAGCATATCTGTCTTCTGTAAGCACTTACCTCACCTCTTCACTATTGAATTTTAACATATAAAACGGTCACAAACAATATTAAACGGTCACTTTCAACCAAAACCATTCATAGTTACATAATGACTGAACTACTAGTCGATTGTTCTCTCTAGAAAATGCAATTAATTCAAAATAACATTTTACATCTCTAAGCATATTTGATAAGCTATTAATCAGGAACATTAAATTTATACAATTAAAGATTAGAACTGGATGAGGCGCGGAAATCATGAGTACTTATTTCATAAAGACCTGTAAGTCTGAAATAAGGAAAGGGAAATCTGCCGAAATGACTTATTATTTACAGAGGATAAGTTGTTGGGTTGCATATGAACAATATGCAGACTGCCGCATAGCGTGTGCTTAACGGAGTGCTTCCACTTGTTTATGATAGGTTATTTAAAACAAGTCGGCATTCCCGGCTTGTTTTTTTTATAGTCAAAAAGCTGCACGGTTGAAGCCGTCCGTTTTATCCAATCTGATAAAGGAGCGCCTATGAAAAGAAGTGTACTAAAGTTCGGTGGATCAAGTGTGGCCGACTTCTCAAAAATAAAAAATATTGCGCAGTACATTAAGGAGCGTGTAGAAGCTGACGAGCAGCTAGTTGTCGTTGTCTCTGCTATGGGAAAGACTACTGACCAGCTTCTGGCATCAGTTAATGAACTGACATCTAAACCGAATGACAAAGACCTAGCGATGCTTCTGACGACAGGTGAACAGCAGACCATCTCTTTCCTGTCGCTGGCACTCAATGATCTGAACGTCAACGCCAAACCGCTCACAGGCTACCAGGCCGGCATCGAAACGATTGGTAAACACCTTAAAAGTAAGATTTCATCAATCAAGACTGATCTGCTTGAACAGTTGTTTGAAGAGCAGAACATACTGATTGTAGCCGGATTTCAAGGATTCAATAAGGCCGGTGAACTGACGACCCTTGGCAGAGGCGGATCCGACACGACCGCTGTTGCCATTGCATCCGCCCTTGACTGCCCATGTGAGATTTACACCGATGTGACTGGAGTCTTTTCTACAGATCCTCGTGTCTATCCTGAAGCCAAGAGATGGGACACGATCTCTTTTGAAGAAATGATGGAAATGTCAGCTCTTGGTGCCGGTGTACTGGAGACTAGAAGCGTGGAACTGGCCAATAATCACAATATCCCTATTTATCTTGGAAAAACACTCTCTAATGAGAAAGGAACATGGATCGTGCCGAATGATCAAATGCTCGAAAGAAAAGCCGTGACAGGTGTAGCTCTGGATAAAGAGATGGCTCACGTCACTATCACCTACCCTAACGAAAGTCAGTCCTTCCTGCATGACTTGTTCATCAAACTGGAAGAAGCTGAAATCAATATCGATATGATTTCTCAGATTCAGAATCAGGATGGCCTTCAGCTGTCATTTACATTCAAGGAATCTGAAGAAAGAGAACTGAACGAACTGTTCGACTCGCTTAAGTCGGATTATGATCATCTCTATGTTAAAATCGAAACAACTTACTGCAAAGTATCAGTCATCGGGGCAGGAATGAGAGACATGACTGGTATCGCATCAAAAATTTTTAAGACTTTGATAGAATCTGATATCCCCTTCTATCAGGTCACTACATCAGAAATTAGTGTCTCCTATGTAGTCGATGGAGAAAACGGTGAAAAAGCCACACGTATACTCTGTCAGACATTTGATTTATAAGAAAAGCTTCACGTACCGCTAAGCCTCGACAAGAAAATACCTTAGTATCTGTTCGAGCTTCAGCTCTTACAGATATACTTGAGATCGACCGAGCGATAGCGAGTAGACCTTACAAGTTGTAGTGCTTTAGCACGTACAACTATTGTTGTGATCGACCGAGCGATAGCGAGTAGACCTTACAAGTTGTAGTGCTTTAGCACGTACAACTATTGTTGAGATCGACCGAGCGATAGCGAGTAGAGGAAATGTGCCCCGAATTGCTGTGACTCTAGCATTTCCAATGCGTAGAGACAGAGTATGCGGAAGAAGAGCATCCTGCGCAATGGGTACATTTATCTTTTTCTCGAGAGGCTGGTACGTCCTTACAAGTTGTAGTGCTTCAGCACGTACAACTATTGTTGTGATCGACCGACCAACGGGAGTAGTTAAGCTAGACAACACTTCAACACTTTGAAACTTATTTTTTGATTTATAAGAATTGCGAAAGGATGATTTAACTATGGTATCACTAGCTCTAGTCGGAGCGACCGGCTTAGTCGGTCAGACCATGCTTCAGCTCCTGGACGAGGAATTAATTCCTTTTGATTCCCTTACCCTGTATTCATCAGCCCGTTCAGCTGGAAAAGAAGTAACCTTTAAAGGAAACACGTATATAGTAGAAGAACTGACAGAAGAACACGTCAGAAACAGTCAGTATGATTACGTGTTGATGTCTGCCGGAGGAGGAACAAGTCTCGAGTACGCTCCTATCTTTGAAGAGACAGGTGCAGTCATCATTGATAACTCGAGCGCCTGGAGAATGGATGATTCAGTAGACCTGGTCGTTCCAGAGGTCAACCGCGCATCACTGAAGCGTAAGCTGATTGCCAATCCAAACTGCTCAACTATTCAGTCTGTGGTCCCCTTAAAACCTTTAGCAGATAGGTTCGGTGTCACTCGTGTTGCCTATACAACGTATCAGTCTGTATCAGGGTCCGGATGGAAAGGTATAGAGGATTTGGACCGCGGAGAAAAAGGAGAAAAACCTCAGAACTACAACCACCCAATCTATCACAACGTCATTCCACAGATCGATGTCTTTATGGAAGACGGCTATACTAAAGAAGAACAGAAAATGATCAAGGAAACACAGAAAATACTGAATCAGCCTGATTTAGACGTGACGGCAACATGCGTTCGTGTTCCCGTTCCTCACGCACATGCAGTAGCCATGAACGTGACACTGGAAAAAGAAGTGAGTGTGGAAGAAATCAGACATTCGCTTGAAGGCTTTCCTTCTGTTGTACTGATGGATGACCCTGAAAACGAAATTTACCCTACACCGCTTGATGCTGCTCATAAAAAAGGCGTTTACGTCGGACGGATCAGAAAAGATCCAAGTCTGCCGAACTCGTATCATTTATGGTCAGTAAGCGACAATATACTGAAAGGTGCCGCGTGGAATGCCGTTCAGATACTTGACCAACTGATTAAAGGAGAGGAAAACTGATATGACCCGTTTATTTACTGGAACAGCTGCAGCAGTCACGACCCCTTTCGTTGACGGTGCTGTTGACTACGACGCATTACGTGCTCACCTTAAGTTTTTGAAAGAAAACAGCATCCAGTCTTTTGTCATCAATGGAACAACTGGCGAAGGCTCGACTCTGACAGCAGAAGAAAAACGCAACTGCCTGAAAATTGCTCTGGAAGTAGCCGACAAAGATATTCCAGTTATTGCCGGAACAGGATCGAACAATACGGCTCAGACGATCGCTGCATCCAAGGAAGCAGAAGCCCTTGGTGTCGATGCCCTACTCGTTATTACGCCGTACTACAACAAGACCAGTCAGAAAGGTCTTGTGGCACACTTTACAGCCGTTGCAGATGCTGTGTCGATTCCTGTCGTCTTATACGATGTCCCGTCTCGTACCGGCATGACGATTGCACCTGAAACACTTGAGCTTCTGGCTAAACACGATAATATCGTTGCCTTGAAAGACGCAACAGGCGATTTTGCGCACTTCAGCAGGCTTCAGGCAGTAGTAGACGACAGCTTCTCTTTCTACAGTGGAAACGATGATCTGGCTCTTCCCTACTTCGCACAGGGCGGACATGGCATCATCTCAGTACTGGCCAATGCCTTGCCAAATGAATACCAAAAATTGTTTGAGCAGGCGACTACTGATCACAAAGCAGCCCTTGAGACCCATCAGCTGCTTTTCCCGTTAGTGGATGCATTAGGTGTGGATGTCAATCCTATTCCTATCAAGGCTCTTGTCAGTCACCTGGGTTATGGCGAATACGAACTGAGACTGCCTCTTGTCAAATTGGAAGAAAATGAATCAGACGTGCTGATCAGCTTGTTTGATTCCATCAGAAAGGACGGGTAATATGAAGCTGTTGTTAGTCGGTTATGGCGCAATGAATAAACGTGTCGCTGCACTGGCAGAAAAAGGCGGGCATTCGATCGCCGGTGTGATCACACCAGTCGAAGAAGAGAACTGTCCTTACCCTCTTTTCACATCCTTTGATGATCAACTGCCTGAAGCGGACGTTCTGATCGACTTTTCTCATCCGGATCTGACTAAGCGCATGCTGCAGTCTGATTTGACTGTCCCAATGGTCATTGCGACGACCGGAGAAAAAGATACTCTGGTCAAATTGATGCAGGAAAAGGCGGAGTCCGCTCCAGTCTTCTTTTCTGCCAACATGAGCTATGGGGTGCATATCGTCACTCAACTGCTCGAGCACCTCGCACCACTTATGGACGCTTACGATATCGAAATGATCGAAAAGCACCATAATAAAAAAATCGATGCGCCAAGCGGAACATTGATCAAGCTGCTTGATGCGATCAAGGATAACGGCCGTCAGGATGCCAGGGAAGTTTACGACCGCAGTCAGGTCACCGAAAAAAGAGACAAGAAAGACATCGGCATTTCCACCATCCGCGGCGGAACGATCGTCGGTGAACACGAAGTCCTGTTTGCGGGTGTAGATGAAGTCATTTCCATCAAGCATACGGCTCAATCCAAAGACATTTTCGCCAACGGTGCCTTGACAGTGGCCGAAAAACTGATCAACAAAACTAATGGGTTTTATACCTACAATAATTTAGGAGTGTAAATAATGAAAGAATTCAGCGCAAAGGAAATCATCCAGTACATCAGTGACTCAGAAAAGACGACCCCTCTAAAAATATATGTGAACACAGCTATGAAGAAAGACGAATTTCCCGATACGTTCAAAGTCTTCGGATCTGATGGCAGCTATACAATTTTCGCTGACTTGAACGACTGGAAACCCTTCTTCAATGAAAACAGTGACGCATTAGCTGATCTGGTCATTGAGCAGGATCGTCGTAATTCAGCTATTCCATTACTCGATGCAACAGAAGTCAACGCCCGCATCGAACCGGGTTCATTCATCAGAGAACATGCGGTCATCGGTGACAGTGCAGTCATTATGATGGGCGCAGTCATAAATATAGGTGCTGTCGTCGGAGAAGGCACTATGATCGACATGGGTGCTATTCTTGGTGGTCGTGCGATCACTGGTAAGAATGTTCACGTTGGAGCCGGTGCCGTTCTTTCAGGAGTCATCGAACCTGCCAGCGCCAAGCCGGTCGTCGTTGAAGACAATGTACTGATTGGTGCAAATGCTGTAGTGCTTGAAGGCGTCACGATCGGTAAGGGCTCAGTCGTTGCTGCAGGTGCAATCGTCACTGAAGATGTTCCTGAAAACACTGTCGTTGCCGGTGTCCCTGCCCGCAAGATCAAAAACACAGATGAAGTCGAATCGGATAAAGTGGCTATTATTTCTGCACTTAGACAGTTGAAGAAATAAGAGTAGCACAACTTAACCTCAT
The DNA here is from genome assembly GCF_039522005.1 of Alkalibacterium indicireducens. NCBI lineage: Bacteria > Bacillati > Bacillota > Bacilli > Lactobacillales > Carnobacteriaceae > Alkalibacterium > Alkalibacterium indicireducens. The sequence goes on along the minus strand of NZ_BAAADA010000196.1, from coordinate 39,492 downwards.
CTAATGCACCAACCTAACTAATGCAATTCTGATCATAAATAAGAGACATCTGCAGACTGTCCGAATCAACTGGAGGATGACATGACTGATTTACTAGAAAGAGCTATAAAACACAGACAGTTCCTACATCAAATTCCGGAGCTGTCCTTTAAGGAATTTAAAACAACCAACTATATAAGACAGCAGCTCAGCTATCTGGACATTCCCTACTTCGAACCTTTGGAAACAGCTACGGTCGTCTATTTCAAAGGGACTTCTGATGACAAAGAAACGATCGGGTTCAGAGCAGATATCGATGCGCTACCGATAAAGGAAGAAACAGATGTGCCTTATCGATCATCCCATGAAGGTGCAATGCATGCATGCGGTCATGATGGGCACGCTTCTATTCTTCTTACTTTTGCCGAATGGCTCAAGGAACAGCATGACGCGGGGCATTTACACAAGAATGTCTTGCTGATTTTCCAGCCGTCTGAAGAATCAAATGCCGGTGCCGATGCAC
>NZ_BAAADA010000196.1:7686-38930 GCF_039522005.1 Alkalibacterium indicireducens | reverse complement strand
CGGATATTCCGGAAGGCACCCTGGCGACTAAACCAGGTTTTCTGATGGCTAGTGCAACTGAATACCGTATTCGTGTTAAAGGACTGTCTGCTCACGTGGCTCAGAAAGATAAGGGTAACAGTGCGCTTGGCGCAGTGACCCAGATTGCAACACAACTCTCACAAGTTCAGCACTACTTCCTGAACGGGCTACATCAGAATATTCTTCATATTGGAAAACTCTATGCCGGAGAAGCCATTAATACGGTTGCATCAGAAGGCTATATTGAAGGTACGATTCGCACATACGATCCAGAAGACCTTGAACGCATAAAAGTTAAAATGGAAGAAATCATCAGTGCAACCGATTCATTATACAAAACTGAATCCAAGCTGACTTTGGCTAAAGGGTATCCTTCTGTCTACAATAGTGATGAGCTGATAGATACTGTGACAGAAAGCAGCAGACGGGCTAACTTATCTCTAGAATTACTGAAAGAACCTTATCTGTTTGGTGAGGACTTCTCATTTTATTCGTCTATTGCCAAAACGAACTTCGCTTTTCTAGGTGTCAGAAATGAAGAAAAAGGATACATCCATGGCCTCCATACTGCATTGTTCAATTTTGACGAATCGATGCTAGAAAAAGGTGTGCACTACTATCAGTCAATCCTTCATACATTAGGAGCTTTGACATGACAGCACGATTGATCAGAAATCAGAAACGGCTGGCTGAACAGGCGCGGGACATTCAGAGTCAGGTCCAGACGATCGCAATTGTTAAAAACGATGCGTATAACTTTGGACTGAAAGACACCTTCGATGCCTTCTACCATGGAGGAATCCGGGCATTTGCTACGACTAACCTGAAAGAAGCCAAACGTCTCAGGAGTTACGACCAGAATGTCCTGGTGCTCCTTCTCGATCCGTCAACTGCATTTGATGAACTTAGACAGCATGACATCACCTTGTCCGTCCCCTCCTTCGAATTTTACTCAACCTATAGAGATGAGCTCGAAGGACTGTCGGTACAGCTGGTGTTCAGAAATGATCTGAATCGACTGGGCTTTACTTCTTCTAAAGATATGCTGACGGTATTGGAAGATGACCAGCTTGATGTTAATGGTATATGGACTCATTTTGCTTATGCTGATGATTTCGAAACAGACCGTCATACTAATGAGGTCGCAAACTGGCGGGCTATGCTGAAGGATCTAAATGACCATCTATCTAATCTGACCTATATCCATGCGCAGAATAGTGCGTCCTTTTTAAGAGATGGCCTGCACGAGGGTCATACACATATCCGCGGAGGCGTCATTCTCTACGGGACACGTCCTTATTATCAGGGGCTGGATGAAGCGATCGCCAGACAGACCGTAGAAGTCACCGCTAACGTGATAGAAATTACCGATGTGCCTGCTGGACAAAATGCGGGATATTCAGCTGCTTTCACAGCTGACAAGCCTACTCGACTGGCAGTCTGCGATATAGGATATGGAAATGGACTGATCCTGTCCAGAAGAGACTTCCCTGTACTGATCAATGACCAGTCTTATCCAATAAGAGTAATGATGATGAGCCACCTGCTTGTCGAAATCGATGAGTCTGTCTCTGTAGGAGATAAAGTGGTCTTGTATAACGACCAGCTGCGCTTTGACTGGTTTACTGAGCACGGTGCCGGATCCTTCTCACAGCAGATGGCTGCTTTCAACAAGGAAACTTTTGTGGAAGAGTTCATTCCATACTAAATACTATTCAAGAGACAAAAAAGCACCTTGTATAATTCGTAAAAGCAATGGGACACCCGATACAGTTAGGGGTCTCTCATTGCTTATTTTATTCTCAAAATAGCCCTTAAATTCCGATGGCTTGAACACTATAACCAGAACAGAATCTACCAACGCCCCAAATTTCTCTCTATCTGATAACAAACCTCTCCACTGCTTGTAAACAACTGTACTAAAGAAGTAAAACGTAAGAATAATATGACAACAGTTTAATAAATTGCTATTTCTTGCTATTTTAAATGATTTTGTGAAAAAAGTTTTATTTTATTGGTTGTTTGTGATACACTCACAATATAGGAGATAGCGATTATTTACTTAATTCGCATCTTTTTTTACCTTTTCATGTGAACTAACTCACTAAGAAGGAGCGAATACAGTGATTACTTTGGCTAGTTTTATATTTTTGATTCTGACCGCTCTGCTTATCTTTCAGTCGATGTTATCCAGTACCATTCAAAACTTGAATATCTTTCTGTTCGCTATTGTGGCCCTCTCAGCCTTTTCTTTACTGTTCCAGATACGAACGGAATGGACTGATTTAAAAGGTACTGTCAAAACCAATGCGGCTACCTTGGCAAGCAGTTCCGCATACACACTTCTGGCTCTGACAGGAGGCACCTACCTGACCTTTTTCTTAAACCATTCATTTGGAATAGGCGGTGTGCTTGCATCCAGTACCGTAGGGCTTGCAGGAGCATGGGCAGTCAGAAAATACGCAGCAGCAATTTACTGTGGATCTTTTATAGGTATGGCGTGCAGCATTATTTTTTCAAACCCTCTTTCACTTCTGCTTGCCAGCATCATTTCAGGTGCCTTGTTTATTCTCTCATCCAATATTTTTGTTGGCTATGGAGGAAAACTTGGATTCATGGCCTTTGCTGGAACCTACAGTGCTTCTGCACTTATAGGTACACCTTTGAGAACAATAGATCCACTTTCCAGAAATTTATACTTCCTTGTTTTTCTGTTTGTCATAATCGCTGGCATAGCTACCTATGTTCTTCAGAAAGCCCTAGAGATGGATGCTGTGACAGCTTCCGCTTTAGTAGGGCTGGTCATTGCCTTGTTATTCCCAGACGCAACCCATACAGTGGTCGTAGCTGCCTTCTGCGCAACTTTTACTGGAATGGTATCCCCTGTTAGAGTATCGACCTACCGTCAGATGCTCTTTTTAAGTGTCCTGACAGGCATACTCTTCATAGCTGCTTTTTCCCTATTTGACGGATCAGGTGGAAAACTGGGTGCCATCGCCTTTCTTTCCACAGTCAGCGGATCAGGGATGATCACTGGTCTCAAGCTGATTAGGAAACGACTCCAGTGTTCAAATGAAAAGTCATACTCTATTTAAATACAACAGAACACCCCTGCCGACAGTTTCAAAACCAGCAGGGGTGTTCTTTTATCATTCATCTAACTAACTTAATGCTTTGGTCAATGGAGGAACAACTTGTTTCTTCCTTGACACAACACCTTCAAGAAGGATCAGGTCGTTGTCTACTTCTTTATCAAATGCTTCTGCTGCTTTAGCTTTCTGATCACCATAAACAAGGGCAACTGAGTCACTTTCCAGCACGTTTGTAATGAAAAGCAGGAACAGATCGTAATCTTCAGCTTTACTTTGAGAAGCCATTTCCTCAAGCAATTCGTCCTTGCGGTTAAGTACTTCATCCACGTCGACCACATTGACTTGTCCAATACGAACAGTCAGGTCGCCCATCGGGAAGTTCTTGGCATCTGAATTCAGAATCTGATCAGCAGACTTGTCGGCCGTATTCGTACCAGCCTTAAGCAAATCTTTCCCGTATGCTTCAAGCTCGACACCTGCCAGCTCAGCAAGCTCTCTAGCTGCTTCTTCATCTTCAGGTGTGCATGTCGGTGATTTGAGAAGCAGGGTATCTGAAATAATAGCTGACAGCATCAGTCCGGCGATGTCTTTAGGTACATCGATCCCATTTTCCTTGTATAATTTCAAAATGATGGTGTTTGTACATCCCACAGGCTCTGCTCTGTAATAAAGAGGATTAGCCGTCTGGAAGTTGGCAATACGGTGATGATCAACAACGGCCACGACATCAACTTTATCGATATCTGATACACTTTGCTGAGCTTCATTGTGATCGACCAGCATGACTTCATCTGCTTCATCGGCAGCTGAAGAGATGACTCTTGGCGCTTTTGTATTGAAGAAATCAAGGGCATATTTTGTTTCGTCTGTAACCTCTCCTAAAGCAACGGCCTCTGTGTTTTTCTCTAACTGATTCTGAAGATATGAAAAGCTGATGGCAGAAGTGATTGCATCAGTATCAGGACTTTGATGTCCGAAAATCAATAGTTTACTCACTGTCATTCTCCTTTGTGATAAATGTCTTTAATATAAGAATATAGTAATTTAGTGAAAATTTCAATCAAAGCAAAAAGAACTTTACCTTTATCGTCTAACGAAATCTAGACAGGCAAAGTTCTTTAAAAATCAGTTTTTCTGATATTTGTAAGTCTTAAGGATACGATTGGCATTTTCAACTCGTTCTGCCGTTGGTGGATCGATATGCTCCAGCTTGTATGGAATACCGAGTTCCTTGTACTTGTATACACCCAGTTTATGGTACGGAAGGACTTCAACCTTCTCAACGCTGTCCAGCTGGTCTATAAAGTCACTTAACCGCTGCAGATACTCATCATAATCGGAGCGTTCAGGGACTAAGACATGCCTCAGCCACATAGGCACGTTTACTTCTGACAAGTAATTTGCCATATCCAGGATGCTCGTATTTGGATGCATCGTATATTTTTTATGAATCTCATTGTCGATATGCTTGATATCCATCAGAACAAGGTCTGTATACTTCATTAACTCCTGAAAACGACTGAAGAAAGGTTCATCATAGGTGAAGGGTTGACCACAGGTGTCTAAAGACATATGGATCCCTTCTGCCTTAGCGAGCTTGAAAAACTCGATCAGAAAGTCGATATGCAGCAGGGGTTCGCCACCACTTACTGTAATTCCACCTTCTTCACCCCAATAGTCCTTATAGTCAATCGCTTTTTCAAGCATTTCTTCGGGAGTGTAGGGCGTGCCGCCTCCCATATTCCATGTATCGGGGTTATGGCAGAATTCACAGCGCATACGACACCCCTGCATAAACACCACAAATCGAATGCCTGGTCCATCCAGTGAACCGAATGTCTCGATTGAGTGTACATATCCTACTGTTTTTTCTGCCATTTGTTGTTCCCCCTATAAATAAGTCCCTTACCGACTTGTCTTACATGTTGTCATGGAATGTTCTGCTCAATACATCAAGCTGCTGTTCTCTCGTCAGTTTGATAAAGTTTACCGCATAACCAGATACTCGGATGGTAAGCTGCGGGTACTCTTCCGGATGCTTCATAGCATTTTCAAGCGTCTCACGGTTTAGCGCATTGACGTTCAGGTGGTGCCCACCTTTTTTGACGTATCCATCCAGCATTGCTGAGAGATTACGTTTTTGAGTCTCTTCTTCTTTTCCTAATGCTTTAGGAACGATAGAGAAGGTATTTGAAATACCGTCAAGCGACTGATCGTATGGTAGTTTCGCTACAGAGTTCAGACTTGCAAGAGCACCGTTTGTGTCTCTTCCGTGAAGCGGATTGGCGCCTGGTGCAAATGGCACGCCTGCTCTACGTCCGTCTGGTGTATTTCCTGTCTTTTTACCGTATACGACGTTTGAAGTAATGGTCAGGATCGATGTTGTGTGTACTGCATTTCTGTAAGTTGGGTGTTTCTTAACTTTACTCATGAATGACTTAAGCAGATCCACCGCGATCTGGTCAACACGATCATCATTATTTCCGTACTTAGGATAATCGCCTTCGATGATATAGTCGACAACTAGGCCACTATCATCTCTTACTGTTTTCACGGTTGCATACTTGATGGCGGACAGAGAATCGACTGTAACTGAGAATCCGGCAATTCCAGTAGCCATAGTACGGACGATTTCGGAATCATGAAGAGCCATTTCGATGCTTTCATAGCTGTACTTGTCATGCATGTAGTGGATGATGTTCAGAGTATTGATATACATGCCTGAAAGCCAGTCAAGCATATCGTCGTATTTTTCCATGACCTCATCATAATCAAGAACTTCAGAAGTTATCGGACGGAATTTAGGCCCAACCTGAGTTTTCTTCATTTCATCTACGCCGCCATTGATGGCATAGAGTAAAGCTTTTGCCAGGTTTGCACGAGCTCCAAAGAACTGCATCTGTTTACCGATCGGCATAGCAGACACACAGCAGGCAATACCATAGTCATCGCCCCATTCTTCACGCATAATGTCATCATTTTCGTACTGTACCGCACTACTTATGATAGATACTTTAGAGCAGTAGTTCTTGAATGCTGACGGAAGCTTAGTTGACCACAAAACAGTCAAGTTGGGTTCAGGAGCAGGCCCCAAGTTGCTCAATGTGTTCAGAAAACGGTAGCTGTTCTTAGTAACTAAGTGACGTCCATCGATTCCCACACCGGCAATTGCTTCTGTTACCCATGTTGGATCACCTGAAAACAGTTCATTGTATTCTGGCGTACGAACGAATTTTACAAGACGCAGTTTCATGACAAAGTGATCGACGAGTTCCTGTGCTTCAACTTCAGTCATGATGCCTTCTTTAAGATCTCTTTCAATGTAGATATCAAGGAAAGTCGATGTTCGGCCTAATGACATTGCGGCACCATTCTGTTCCTTGATTGCGGCCAGATAACCAAGATACAGCCATTGGAACGCTTCTACAGCAGTCTTGGCAGGGCGTGAGATATCAAATCCGTAAATGTTACCCAGTTCTTTCAATTCGTGAAGAGCCTTAATCTGATCGCTCAATTCTTCACGTTTACGGATAATATCTTCGCTCATCATAGCAGTATCTGACTGGGCTTTATCCGCTTCTTTCTCTTTTAGTAAACGGTCGACTCCATACAGCGCCACACGACGGTAATCACCGATGATTCTTCCACGGCCATAGGCATCAGGCAGACCGGTAATGACACCTGTGCGTCTCGCGTCTAGCATTTCAGGCGTATATGCATTGAACACTCCTTCATTATGCGTCTTTCTCCAGTCTCTGAAGATATGAGAGAGATAAGGATCTACTTCAAAACCATATGATTCTGCAGCCTGTTCCATCATTCGGATGCCGCCAAACGGCTGAAGTGAACGTTTGAATGGTTTGTCTGTCTGGAACCCGACAACTTTTTCTTTATCTTTAGTCAGGTAAGCCGGTCCATGAGAAGTAATTGTTGAAACAACAGAAGTATCCATATCAAGAACTCCGCCTGCTTCACGTTCTTTTTTGTTAAGATCCATCACTTGTTCCCACAACTCTTCCGTCTGTTTAGTTGGGCCTTCAAGGAATGACTCATCACCATCGTACGGTGTGTAGTTACTTTGAATGAAGTTACGGACGTCAATGGCATCTTTCCATTTCTTTCCTTTGAACCCTTCCCATAAAGTTTCCAAAGTCATCTCATCTGTGCGTTGCTTTTCCATAGTCGATTCTCCTTTGTCTTTCACGTTTTATACATGTTCATTTTATCACATTAGCTCACTTTATACAAGTGAATCTTTGAACATTTAATGACGATTAGTAAGGAGATGGTTGTCCCGTTACACTTGTTCAATTTATCACAATGTGTTACAAAATGGACACAATTTCAATTTCTAGCAAGCGATTTCACTGTGTTATGATGTGCTTGTAAAAAGATAAAAACAATCCAAGTGTTGAGCATACAAGCTTTCTTCATTTTTCATCTTTATAAGACGGTAAAATTGGAGAAAGACTTATTTTAATCTAAACTTGCTCAATACTTCACTAACTAAATGGAGGGAACCCATTATGGTAAAAGTATTAGACAAAACTAATAAAGTAACAGATGTACAGAAAGATATCGATCAGTTAGTCACGAAAGCTAAAGCAGCTCTCGATAATATGTACAAACTCGATCAGGAACAAATCGATAACATCGTGAAGGAAATGGCTCTGGCTGCTCTTGATCAGCATATGCCTTTAGCTAAGCTGGCTGTAGAAGAAACTGGTCGTGGTGTATATGAAGATAAAATTATCAAAAACCTTTTTGCTTCAGAATACATCTACCACAGCATCAAACATGATAAAACAATCGGTGTAATAAATGAGAACGTTCATGAAGGCACAGTTGAAATTGCTGAACCGGTCGGGGTCATTGCCGGAGTTACACCAGTAACCAACCCTACTTCCACAACAATCTTTAAATCTATGATTTCTATTAAAACAGGTAACCCGATCATTTTCGCTTTCCACCCTTCTGCTCAGAAATCCAGTTCAGCTGCGGCACGTGCTGTTTACGAAGCAGCAGTTAAAGCAGGTGCACCGGAAAACTGTATTCAGTGGATCGAAAAACCGTCTGTCGAAGCGACACAGACTTTGATGAAACACGACGGAGTAGCTACTATTCTTGCAACTGGCGGATCAGGCATGGTTAAATCAGCCTACAGCTCAGGAAAACCTGCTCTTGGTGTTGGTGCCGGTAATGTCCCCTGCTACATTGAAAAGACTGCAAATGTCAAACGAGCAACGAACGACCTGATTCTTTCCAAAACATTCGATAACGGAATGATCTGTGCTTCTGAACAAGCTGTCATCGCTGATAAAGAAGTATATGAAGAAGTGAAATCACAGATGATCGACAACGGCTGCCACTTCCTGACTAAAGAGGAACGCATTAAAGTGGAGCAGCTGATGGTTTCAGAAGATAATCACTTGAATCCGGATATCGTGGGACGCTCAGCATATCAGATTGCTAAAATGGCAAACGTTAACGTGCCTGAAGATACGAAAATTCTTGTTGCTGAATACCCTGGTGTCGGAAGAGACTTCCCTCTCTCACGAGAAAAACTTAGCCCAGTACTGGCTGCCTACAAAGTCAATAGTTCTGAAGAAGGAATCAAACGTGCTGAAGAAATGCTTGCGTATGGTGGTTTAGGTCACTCAGCAGTTATCCATTCCAACGACGACCAGGTTATCAGCGAGTTTGACAGTCGAATGAAAGCGGGTCGTCTGATTGTCAACGCACCGTCATCTCAAGGTGCTATCGGTGACATCTACAATGCTTTTCTCCCTTCCCTAACTCTAGGATGTGGATCGTTTGGAGGAAACTCAGTGTCAACTAACGTCAGTACTATGCATTTAATCAATGTGAAGAAACGTGCGAAACGTACAAACAATATGCAGTGGTTCAAGATTCCACCAAAAGTGTACTTTGAACGTAACTCTGTTCAGTATCTGGCAAAAATGCCCGACATTAAGAAAGCGTTCATTGTAACTGATCCTATGATGGTTGAACTGGGCTATGTTGACCGTGTCCTGTATCACCTGCGTAACCGCCAGGAGTATGTTCACTGCGAAATATTCTCAGACGTTGAACCGGATCCATCTAAAGAAACAGTTCTAAAAGGCGCAGAAGCAATGGCTGCTTTCCAGCCGGATGTCATCATCGCCTTAGGTGGAGGGTCTCCAATGGACGCAGCTAAAGGAATGTGGCTGTTCTACGAGCACCCAGATACAGACTTCAACGGCATCAAGCAGAAATTTATGGATATCAGAAAACGTGTCTACAAGTACCCTACTCTTGGAGAGAAAGCACAGTTCGTAGCAATCCCTACAACATCTGGTACTGGTTCTGAAGTAACGTCATTCTCCGTTATTACTGATACTGAAAAATCAACCAAGTATCCTTTGGCAGACTACGAGCTGACTCCGGATGTTGCGATTATTGATCCTCAGTTTGTCATGAGTGTGCCAAAAGTGGTTACAGCTGATACAGGTATGGATGTCCTGACTCATGCGATCGAAGCTTATGTGTCAAACATGGCCAACGACTACACTGATGGTCTGGCAATCAAAGCAATCCAGCTGGTATTCAAGTACCTGCCTGCTGCTTATCACAATGGTGATGACGAAGTAGCTAGAGAAAAGATGCACAACGCATCAACAATTGCCGGTATGGCCTTTGCGAATGCATTCCTGGGTATCAACCACAGTCTGGCACACAAACTGGGTGCACAATTCCACATCGCTCACGGACGCGCCAATGCAATCCTTATGCCACACGTGGTCCGCTACAATGCCAAGAAGCCAACTAAATTCGTTGCCTTCCCTAAATATGAGCACTTTATCGCAGATGTACGCTATGCTGAGATCGCAAAAGCACTTGATCTTCCAGCCAGCACGACTGAAGAAGGTGTCGAAAGTCTGATCAAAGCCATCTATGATCTTGCTAAAGAACTGGAGATTCCAATGGGTATCAAAAATAACGGTGTTGATAAAAAAGCTTTCGAAGCAGTTGTTGACGATATGGCTGAGCGTGCATTTGAAGATCAATGTACAACAGCTAATCCTAAAATGCCTTTAGTCAAAGAGCTCGCAGAAGTTTACCGTGCAGCTTTTAGAGGCTAAATCATTGCATAGGTAAATTTAATTTAAAAGACAAGACTGATCACTCGGTCTTGTCTTTTTTTGTAGATCAGTCAGTTTCAATTGTCTCCCCTGGTCTGCTGACAGATAACTTTATTATTGAGCAGGTCTTTCTAACGAGAGCATATTAATCAGCCATGACTTAAGCTTCAATTAAAGGAGCGGTAATGACAGTTTCGTGCTTATTCAGATATCTCAAATATAAATAAAGACTTTTTAGTTATAGCTTAGTTAGTCGTCAAGTAAGTATGCTACAACTAGACCCCTTCTACATGTAGCTTATATTATTTCATGATTGATATCCTTCTCTTAGACCTCTCCTAATGGAAACTACCGCATGATCCTTTACAGTAAACTGGAACTAGCCGTCGTCTAGCTTCATTTCAAGGCTGAATTGTTGGATCAAAGTAGAAAGAGAATCTTTCTACTTCTACTTCATCTTTGGATTGACTGCTTGAGGTAGATCTAGACTGTACAACTGATTGCTGAAAGTTATGTTAACAGGGATGATTTTCCGCTTTCCGGTTATTCACTCTCTGATAGACATGTTAAAATGATAAAAAGACCATAGAAAGGAGCTGACCCATTGCAGCAGCGCAAACGGATATTTCTTATATTTTATCTTCTGATAGCTATTGTTATCGTTGAAACGATCGGCTATTCGCTTCTTCTGAATATCAGTCTGATGGATGCCATCTACATGACTTTAATAACGATGTCCACTGTCGGTTTTCAGGAAGTCGCTCCTATGAGGGCTCAAGGCTGAGTCATAAAATACTGATGGTTGCCAATATCCCTGAACAGACAGATCTGATCATCGTTGCAGTCAAGGAAAATGACAATGTGACGGACGGAATCCTATTCAATCCGACGAAAGAGTATATGCTCAAACCGGGTCAGACACTGATTGTCCTAGAAGAAGACGCCCACCTGAACAGGCTTAAGAAATTAGTAAAAAACTGAATGCTTTAAATGACCACTGGTAGATTTTATCAAAACAAAAGACGAGCCGCTTTCCTCATCAATAGAAAGGCCGCTCGTCTTTTGTAGTCGTTCAGAAAATCAAAATTATAGCTGGTATCCAGCCTTATTTCACGTCATGCACAAATTACTTAACTATCTTTTTCATCTTTTTCGATTTCAACTGTTTTTGCCTTGTAGGCGTCCACTGGTGTTCCGTCAGAATCTTCATCAAAAATAAAAGATCCGTTGCTGTAACGGTCACTGTAGGAATAGTCTTTCGGCACAAGAAGCTGACTGGTATTCTTGTCCGTGACGATCGTCCATTCATTCTGATCGTCATCTACATCGATTACAAGAGACACTCGATGAGGTTTGTTCTTCAGTTCTCTTAGAACCAGCAGTCCCCTCTTCGCTCTAGAAATCAGGTCGAAATCCTTCGCATTCATTTTCTTGACTGCACCTCTATGTGTTACCAACATGATGCTCTTGTTCCCTTCTTCAGGGTTGAACACGATTCCGTTTACCACATGATCAGTTTTCTTCAAATTGATCGATTTTACTCCACTAGCTCCGGCACCTACTGTAGACACTTCCGTTAAATTATAACGTAAGCCGAATCCAAGGTGAGTAATCAGGAAGACGTCCAGTTTACTGTCATCGTCAATTAGATAGACGGACAGACATTCGTCAGTTGCTGATTTTAGTTTGACTGCTGTAGCAGACCGCGAGCGGTAAGTCCGTTTTGGTTCGTACTCAGATACTAAGGTCTGCTTGATGTAGCCTTCCTTGGTGATAAAGACGAAACGCTGCTTGTCGCTGAAGTCATCCAGTCCGTAGGCTGCAATGATTTTCTCGTTTGGTTCCAGGCCTATGCTTTGAGATATGTGATGACCAAGATCTTTCCATTTAATATCTGGAATTTCATGGACTGGTCGGTTGATCACGTTCCCTCTGGAAGTAAACAGGACAACCTGCTCGAGCGTCGACATCTTTTCTGTAAAGAGCGAGTAGTCTCCTTCTTTCAGTCCAATTTCTTCGGGAGTAGATGCTCCGTAAGATCTCAGACTGGTTCTCTTAAGGTAGCCATCTCTGGTGACAGAAACAATCACTTCTTCTTCAGCAATCAGCACTTCTTTTTCTACTTTTAATTCTTCAATTTCTTCTTCAATGACTGTTTTACGGTCCTGGGCATAAGTCTTACCGATTTCCTTCAATTCTTTTCGAATGACGTTGTTCAGTGTCTTTTCGTCAGTCAGGATCTTATTGTATTCATCGATCCGGGTATTCAGTTCTTCTGCCTCTTTCTGCAGCTGTGTGATATCTGTATTAGTCAGGCGGTAAAGCTGCAGACTGACAATCGCCTCTGCCTGCATGGCAGTAAAATCATAGGCTTTGATGATATTGTTTTTGGCATCAGCTTTGTTGGCACTCTGTCGAATCGTCTTGATCACCTGGTCTAGAATGGAAATAGCCTTGATCAGACCTTCAACGATGTGGGCCCGTTTCTTATCTTTGCTTAACAGGAATTTCGTACGTTTAATAATGACATCACGCTTATGCTTCAGATAGGCATTCAGTATTTCTCTAATGCCAACTTGTTGAGGCCGTCTGTCACTGATGGCAATCATGTTCAGATTATAGGAGACCTGAAGATCTGTGTTCTTGAACAAATAAGTCAGGATTCCCGCTGCTGGTGTATCTTTTTTCAGCTCGATTACGATACGCAGGCCAGTACGGTCCGTTTCATCTCTGACGTCAGCTATGCCTTCAATTTTTTTATTTAAACGTATCTCGTCCATTTTACGCACAAGGGTCGCTTTGTTGACTTCATACGGGATCTCTGTAATGACGATCTGTTCTTTTCCGCCTCTCAAAGACTCGATTTCAGTCTTGCTCCTGACGGCTATTTTCCCCTTGCCAGTCTTATAAGCAGACTTAAGCCCCTTGACTCCTTGAATGATGCCACCAGTAGGAAAATCAGGGCCTTTGATGAAGTCCATCAACTTATCTATTGATGCATTAGGATGAGACACCAGATACACGCAGGCATCGATCACTTCTTTGAGATTATGTGGCGGGATGTCCGTCGCGTAACCTGCAGAAATCCCTGTTGCTCCATTAACCAGGAGATTTGGAAAACGAGCTGGAAGAACAGTTGGCTCGTTCGTCGTATCATCGAAGTTGAGTACCAGTTCGACCGTTTCCTTATCGATATCCTTAAGCAGTTCAGAGGCGATTTTAGACAGTCTCGCTTCCGTGTAACGCATAGCTGCAGGTGGATCGCCATCCATGCTTCCGTTGTTCCCATGCATATCGATAAGTGGCGTCTTCATCTTCCAGTCCTGACTCATCCTTACCATTGCTTCATATACACTGCTGTCGCCGTGCGGGTGGAAGTTACCGATGACGTTACCGACAGTCTTGGCAGATTTTCTGAACCCTTTATCCTGAGTGTTGCCTTCAGAAAACATGGCGTAAAGGATACGTCTCTGAACAGGTTTAAGTCCGTCTCTGATATCCGGAAGGGCCCGTTCCTGAATAATGTATTTTGAGTACCGGCCGAACCGGTCACCCATGACCTCTTCCAAGGTTAGTTCTTGTACTTCTGCTCGATCTTTTGTCATGTCAATCATTCAAACCTTTCTTGCTATTGGATTGTATTTTCGAGTTCATCCATAACCTCGTTCGTTTCGAGAATGCTTCCTTCTTCTTCCAGAGAAAACTCGACATTGTCTTCGATCCATTTTCTTCTCGGATCGACTTTATTCCCCATCAGAACAGACACGCGGCGTTCTGCCTGGGCGAGATCGTCGATCGTTACTCTGATCAGCGTTCGGGTAGAGGGATCCATCGTGGTTTCCCACAACTGGTCGGCATTCATTTCTCCCAGTCCTTTATATCGCTGGATCATGTAGTTCTTGCCAAATGACTTCAGCAGCTTGTCCAGTTCTTCATCAGTCCAGGCATATTCGATAACTTCACTCTTCCCTTTACCTTTAGATACTTTGTAAAGAGGAGGAAGTGCAAGATAGACTTTTCCTGCTTCGATCAGTGGTCTCATGTACCGATAGAAGAATGTCAGAAGCAGCACCTGAATGTGGGCTCCGTCCGTATCAGCATCTGTCATGATCACGATCTTGTCATAGTTGCAGTCCTTCAAATCGAATTCGGGACCGACACCAGCGCCGATCGTATAGATCATTGTACTGATTTCTTCGTTCTTCAGAATGTCCTGCATATTTGCTTTTTCAGTATTGATGACTTTCCCTCTAAGTGGCAGTATGGCCTGGAACTTTCTGTCCCGTCCCTGTTTGGCTGAACCACCCGCTGAGTCTCCCTCAACCAAATAAAGTTCATTTTTGCTGGCGTCTCTGCTTTGGGCAGGAGTCAGTTTGCCGGACAGTAGGGTCTCTTTGCGTTTGCGCTTTTTGCCGTTTCTGGAGTCTTCCTTGGCTTTTCTGGCGGCTTCCCTAGCCTCTCTAGCCTTAATGGCTTTACGCACGATCTGCTGGCTCATTTCGCCGTTTTCAGCCAGGAAGAAGTTAAACTGCTCCGATATGATTGTATCGCAAGCGGTCCGTGCTTCCGGAGTACCCAGCTTGCTCTTGGTCTGACCTTCAAACTGAAGCAGACTTTCCGGTATGCGGACTGAAAGAATGATTGCGATTCCTTCCCTGACATCCGTTCCTTCCAAATTGTTGTCTTTCTCCTTCAACAGGCCGACTCGTCTTGCATATTCATTGAATGTTTTCGTGATAGCCGTCTTTGAACCGATTTCGTGGGTTCCCCCATCTTTTGTGCGCACATTATTGACAAAGCTTAAAAGGTTTTCGGAGTAACCGTCATTGTACTGGAAAGCACACTCGACTTCGATCCCTTTGTACGCACCTTCGAAATAAGCGACCGGGGACAGTGTGTCCTTTTCTTCATTCAAGTAATGAACGAACTCCTTGATCCCCTCTTCATAGTGAAAAGATTCTTCCGCCTCCTTGCGCTCATCAGACACATTGATGGTCACGCCCTTCAGCAAAAAGGCAGATTCCCTAAGTCTCTCGCTGAGGACACTGAAAGAATATTCTATCGTTGAGAAGATTTGCGGATCCGGCTTAAACTGTACCGTCGTCCCGGATCCTTTTTTACCGACCTTTTTTTTAGAAAGTTTACCGACCGGTTTCCCGCCGTTTTTGAATTTCTGAACATATTCGTGACCGTCGCGCCGGACAGTCACTGTCAGCCATTCGGAGAGCGCGTTTACCACCGAAGCCCCTACGCCGTGTAGGCCACCGGATGTCTTGTATCCTCCGTCCTGACCAAACTTCCCCCCGGCATGAAGCACAGTGAAAATCACCTGGATCGTCGGGACACCTGACTGGTGCATCCCTGTCGGCATGCCTCTTCCATTGTCCTTGACGGTAATACTGTTGTCTTTGTGGATCGTGATATCGATTTCGGAACCGAATCCGGCCAGAACTTCGTCCACTGCATTATCCACGATTTCGTAAACGAGGTGATGCAGCCCCCTTGAGTCTGTCGATCCGATATACATACCCGGTCGCTTTCGGACTGCTTCAAGCCCTTCAAGTACCTGAATTGATGTATCATCATATTTATTTGCTGCCATTGACACTACCCCTCGCAAAGTTATTCATTTGATTCGATTGTTATAAACATTTCAAGCAACCATTACTATGATACCATAAAAATGGGAACCTAAAAACTCAATAAGGAAGCGAACGCATGTTTTTATGTATTTACCTTCTTTCAGGACCAGGATCCTTTTTTTTAAAAAAAATCATACACTCCCTGCATGGAAGTCAGTGTGCAAATGCAACTGTCCCAGCAGAAAGGCATGATTGTATAATAGTTTCAGTAATTTTTCAGTAACAAGTGCAGCGGAATGATGGATATGATTATGATCAGCAATGCCCCGGGGGCTGCCTGAGCATACATAGCTTCTGAGGCATGATAGTAGACCCGGATAGCCAGCGTTTCAAAACCCGGCGGTCTCAACATAAGCGTCGCGGGCAGCTCTCGAATCGTGTTGACAAAAACAAGAGCCCCGCCTGCCAGAAGACCGGGCATCATAGAGGGTAACGTGACGTAAAAGATGACTTTCCAGGTAGAATAACCCAGGCTTCGAGCTGACTCATCCATGCGAGGAGAAATCATATTGATTGCCGCTTCGCCTGATTGCAGTGCCTGAGGCATAAACCGGATCACTTGAGCAATAATCAGCAAGAAAACGGTATGATAGAGCACGGGTATATGATTATTGAAAAGAGACACAAGTCCAAGTGCAACAATCACCCCAGGTAAAGCGTAGCCTGTGTAGCTGGACTTGTATATAAAGTTACTGACTGGTGAAGGATTTCTTGAATAAAGGTATAAAATCGGCACCGAAAGAATAATACTGAACAGGGCTGAAAAACTGGCAATTGTAAAGCTGTTCAGCATGTAGCCTGCAAAGGAGCTGTTGATCAGACCTTGACCGGCCGCAATCACTGTCCAGTAAATCAGTACCACTACTGGAAGAAATACAGATAAGAAGAATATCCCACCGACAAAGAACAATGCAGGATACTTGCCCCAGCCTAATCTCAATAGGCGTACATCCCGAGCCGTTCCACTGGACTGATAAAACACTTTTTTTCGGCGAAGTGCTTTTTCAATGATCAGAACGAGAACAGTCAAGGCAATCAGCACCAAGCTCAGCACAGCGGCTGACGGGATATCAAAACCGACACGCTGAAAGAATATGGCTGAAGTAAACGTCACGTAGCGCATCATTGAGACGGCACCAAAGTCGCCCAGCACATACAGGAAAGCCAGCACCCCCCCGGCACCCACTGCCGGTAGGATTAGCGGTAAATTGACTTTGAGAAAAATATAGAATGCTCCTCGCCCCATCGACCTGCCTGCTTCTTCATAGGTCTGACTCAGTTTTCTAAAAGCTGAACTGGTAATCAGAAAAACATAAGGATAGGTAAACAAAGTCATAACTAGCAAAGTTCCTGAAAAAGAGAACACGTTGTAGGACAGATTCAGCTGGTCGCTTCCAAGCCTAGCCAGCAACCTGAAAAGCATGCCTCTCGGCCCAAGGATATTGATGTACGCCACTGCACCAATGTAAGGTGGAATGACAAGCGGAACAGCCAGAAGCCAGCGCCAGATTCGTCTGCCTGGCAGGTCGGTCCGTGTAATTAGCCACGCCAGACCTACGCCGATAACTATACTGCCGATTGTTACTGAAGTGGCTAGCGATAGCGTCCTCCAGAGCAGATTGGGTATGCGCGTACCGATAAGTCTGAGCCAGCTCGCCCTTCCTGCCGTCAAGGACTGGTATACAACGTAAATCAGCGGAATAGACATCACAAGGGCAACACTTATGGCAGCAAGCAGCAGCGAAACATTAGGTACATTCCCGTTCCAAAAATGACGATTGTATTTTCTGATCATAGAGGTCAGTTTGCGGCCTTTATGATCATCTGCTGTTTTTCTAACTGCCATTTTTCCACCTGCCCCATACTGTTTTTCCTGATAAGCTTTAATCTTACTGGTTGATTATCTTAGATTCAAGTCTAAACCTGCATCTTCGATGAGGTTGCGTGTATCTTCAAAGTAGTTTCCAAGTTCCATAAGCCGCATATCCTGAAGCTGAAGCTCATCCAGTCTGACTGCTTGCTCAAATGGAGGCTCGAGGTCTCTGTTCATCGGAACTTCAAGCGATTCACCGACAAAGGCCAGCTGATTTTCCTCTTCCATCAACCAGTCAAGGAAGATGTCAGCCGCTTCCGGATTTGGGCTGTTCTCCAAAAGGCCTACACCCGCTGCATTGACAATGGCACCCATTTCGCCTTCACCTTGGTCCGTATATACGAAACCGACGTTGTTAGCGGTAGGTTCCATCAGTTGCTGGTGATAATAGTAGTTGTTAACCAAGCCAAAGGCATGAACCCCTTCACCAACAGCTCTTCTAATGTCTCCGTGCCCCTCAAAGATACCTGCTGCATTTTCCTGGATAGCATCGACCCAATCCCGTGTTCTCTCATCGCCCCATTCGTGTCTTAAGGCAGATACATTGGAAATCATGCCACCATTTCCGCCCCGAGTGATTGCAAAACCATTCGAAACATCTGAATAGTCATTTTCCAGCAAATCTTCCATCCGACTCGGTACATCCGCTTCGTCAATCATGTCCTTGTTGTAAATAAATCCACGCGCTCTGGAAGATAAAGCAATCCATTCATTGTTTTCTGCACGATAGGCTGCTTCGATGGACTCCACATTTTCAGGCTCTGTCGGACGCAGCAGGTCTTCTCTTGCTAAATATTCCATAGATCCAATGTCATTTGAAATAAAGACGTCTGCCTGGACATTTCCGCTCTCTTCCATGATTTGAAGCGGTTCGATACCGTGCAGGGCACTCACTTCTATACCCGTGTCCTCTTCAAATTTATCCAGCAGATCTCCAACAAAAATCTCGTTTCGGGAGGAATAGACAACGAGTTCCTGAGCCTCTCCATCCGTTGCTCCTTCACTTTGACAACCCGCCAGTACAGTTAATGACGCACCTGCAAATAAAAGCTTAAACATTGAGTTATTCATAAATCATGACCACCTTATCATTTTAATTGAGAACGATTATCAATCTCAATTAAAATGATACTCGAAACATTTGAGCACGTCAATCTTTTGTTTGTCTATTCACAAGTCAATGTTCATTATTATTCGATAACGGTAATGTCTTTACTTGATATATCAAACCTTACCTGTTCATTAACCTCTATATCAAAGCTTATCGGTGCATTAATGAGCAAGGGTGTCGGAGCCAAGCTACTATGACCTTCCGCTGTCAGATGGATCTCCTGAGAATCGCCCCCATAGACAATCCGATCAACACAACCGCTGTACCTGCCCGTTTCAGACACCGCGATGTTTTCAGGACGAATAGACAGCATCACCTTAGACAGAGCCGGCTGAAGGATCCCTTCCAGCTGATCAAACGTTCCAACACTAGTGTTTATACTCTGGCCGTCTTTACTGACCACACCCTGAAGGAGATTGGTTTTCCCGACGAACTGAGCGACAAAGCAGTTGGAAGGACAGCGATATAGTTCTTTCGGCGTGGAAACTTGCTGGATCGTTCCATCTTTCATGACTACGATCTTATCAGCGACGGCAAAGGCGTCTTTTTGATCATGGGTGACAATGATTGCGGTCGCATTAGCCTTCTTGAGAATCGAAGAAATATCGAACCGCATTTTTTCTCTCAGACTGGCATCAATATTACTGAAGGGCTCATCAAGAAGAATAACGTGTGGCTTAGGTGCAAGCGCCCGTGCGATCGCTACACGCTGCTGCTGACCTCCTGACAGTCTGGACGGAATCATATCCGCATAGTCTTCCAGTTCGACCAGTTCAAGCATTTCATTGACCCGTTTAATTTTCTGACTTCTTCTCATGTTCTTCAGACCGAACATGATATTTTTAGCCACAGTCATATGAGGAAACAAAGCATGTTCCTGGAAAACCATGCCGATCCCCCGTTTTTCTGCAGGTGTCACGTCGGACTCAGACACGATATACCTCTGATCGACCTGAATCGTACCCCCAGAAGGGTTTTCAAAGCCGGCAATCATTCTCAGCGCGGTAGTTTTACCGCATCCACTTGGCCCAAGCAAAGAAACGATTTCTCCTTTATTTATACTGAAACTGATCTGATCGACCGCAGGAGCCAGGTTCCCCTCGAAGCGTTTGGTCAGATTATTGATATGAATAAATGACATGTGAAAAACTCCTACTCTTATGCGTTCGTCCGTATTGAGAAAGATTATCAATTAAAAAAAGTATAGCATAGATTGTGAACAAATAACATACGTCTCCTTATTTTGCCTCATTAAATTCATAGAATTATAAAAAACAGTTCCTACCTGTTCACATCAGTAAAAATCATGGTAAACTGGTTAATAGTGGAGTGCATCAGCTAAGGAGGAAATAAGTTGACGGAAATTATTGTAATCATTATGGCCTATCTGCTGGGTTCGATCCCATCAGGGGTGTGGGTAGGCCAGCTTTTTTTTCAGACCGATATCAGACAGCACGGTAGCGGAAGCTCCGGAACGACCAACACGTTTAGAGTGCTTGGGAAAAATGCCGGGACGGTTGTATTGATTCTGGACATAGCCAAAGGTACGGTTGCAGCCTTTCTGCCTGTCTGGTTCGGTCTTTCCCTTCATCCGATGATTGCTGGTATCTTTGCTGTAATCGGGCATGTATATCCGATATTTGCCGGTTTTAAAGGTGGGAAAGCCGTCGCTACAAGCGCCGGAATTGTGCTCGGCGCTCAGCCTTTACTCGCTTTAGGGTTATTGATCATATGGGGAAGCATTTTATATACATCCAGCATGGTCAGTCTGGCCAGTATCATCACAGCAGTGATTGCCGCTTTGGCTTCTCTGTTTTTAGGTGATTTAATCTTTGCAGTGATCATATGGACAGCCATGGTACTGGTCCTGGTCCGCCACCGGTCAAATATTGAGCGGATAAGAAAAGGTGAAGAAAATCGTGTGCCATTTGGACGGAACCGTTCAGGCAGCTAATCGGGTCATATATCCGGAAAAGAAATAAAGAAAGCCGGCAGGAATAAATATTCCTGCCGGCTTTCTTTATATTCTTCTATAAGATAAAGGAGCTAATGCGGATCAGAATTTCTGACCCCGCTATCCAGTTTAGTGGACTGGATCTAGAAAAGGGCCCGCTACGCAATTTTTGCCTTGAGCCTTGGCCCGGTATAAATTACGGTCTGAGCATGTAACCAATTCTTCAACCGTCTGCCCGCTTTCATAAAGCGTAAACCCTATACTGACTGAAACAGCTTCATTCATCAGAAATTCATTGTGAATCACTGCCAGGCGGCAGCCATTTAGCTTTGCTTCTTCTACAGAACAGTTAGGAAGAATCAGAAGAAACTCTTCTCCTCCGTAACGGCCGGCCACTCCTTGGTCTGACAAGCTGTCTTGCAGCGTCCTGGCCGTTTCCTTAAGAACATAGTCCCCAAAGACATGACCTTTATTATCATTGACTTGCTTAAAGTCATCGATATCGACCATGGCAGCTACTAGAGACTTCTTATTTATGCCACTCAAGGACATTTGCGCCTTAAGCTGTCCCATAATCGACCGTCGGTTACAGATGCCTGTCAAGTCATCCTGGTCCATCAGCTGAATCAAAGTAGCTGCCAGATCTTCAAGGTTTCCTTCTTTTTCTTTCCTGTGCGTGATGTCAAACACGATCCCCGACGCAAAGAGTGGGGACCCGTCCGTTAGTCTTCTGGTCACTTTTCCCCTATCGTAGTACCATTTCCAGCTGCCATCTTTGGCCTGGATCCGGTATTCCACTTCGTATACCGGCGTAAGCCCTTTGAGATGGTCGGACATTTGTTCCATAATCCGGTCATAGTCTTCGGGATGCAGTCGGCTGGTAAAAAAATCATAAGGAACCTTTACTGGCAGTTCCTCCTTGGTGTATCCCAGAGCCTGTGCCTTAAGCGGGTTAAACATGACTTCATTGGTCTGAACATTCCAGTACCAGTGCCCCAGGTTTCCTCTCCAGGGATAATCCAGCCGAACTTCCGCCTCTTTTTCTTTCAGCAATTCCTGAATAAAGATCGCCTGTGAGTCGATCTGGTCGATCAGTTCTTTTTTAGATAGCCCATCAACTGACTTATCCCTCATCTGTCCCCCACTTTTCTTCGGCCAATTTACAGAATGTAACGGCTGAGATCTCTGTCTTCTACAATGTGGCCGATTTTATCTTCTACATATTTCTCAGTGATCTTGACTTCGCCCATGCTCATATCAGGGGATTCAAAGAGCAGATCTTCCAGCAGACGTTCTAAAATCGTATGCAGACGTCTGGCACCGATATTTTCTGTCGACTCGTTGACTTCAAAAGCGATGTGGGCAATCTTTTCGATCGCATCCATCGTGAAGACAACTTCGATATTTTCAGTTCCCAAAAGTTCCCGGTACTGATTGACTAGCGCATTCTGTGGTTCTGTCAGGATTTTGACGAAATCATCAGCCGTCAAGTCGTTCAGTTCGACACGGATCGGGAAACGTCCCTGAAGCTCAGGAATCAAATCACTTGGCTTGGACAAGTGGAAAGCACCAGAACCGATGAAGAGGATATGGTCAGTGTTAACTGTTCCAAATTTTGTACGGACACTTGATCCTTCAACGATTGGAAGGATGTCTCGCTGTACGCCTTCTCTCGATACCTGACCACTGTTCTGCTGACCTTTGGACGTGATTTTGTCGATCTCATCAATAAAGATGATACCGCTGTTTTCTGTCAGGTGAACCGCGTCTGCATTAATGTCTTCCTGATTGATCAGCTTGTCCGCTTCTTCTTCAGTGAAGATCTTCACTGCTTCCTTCACTGTCACCTTACGCTTGACTTTCTTCGTTGGTGTAAGTGCTCCAAATGTCTCAGATAAGTCGATACCCATGGATTCCATCGGTGCACTCATTGGATTGTTAGGCGTTTTTTTCTTTTCTTCGATCTTGATCTCTACTTCACGGCTATCCAGCATTCCTCTAGAAATCTGTTCCTTCAATTCATCACGTTTGGAAGAGATTTCTGAAGTGACGGTTTCCTCTTCGTCTTCCTGGTTATGAGGAAACTGGTTAGGGTCCATGCCCATACCTCTGAACATGCCGGCAAGAGGATTATTGTCATACGCACTCTTTTCTTTCTTGATGCCCGGTGCCAATACTTTAGCAACACGGTCAATTGCTCTTTTTTCAGCACGTCCTTTAACATTCTTGCGGTATTCCTCTTTGACAAGCTGAACGGCAGATTCAGTCAGGTCGCGAACCATGGATTCGACGTCGCGGCCAATATAACCCACTTCTGTAAACTTAGTCGCTTCAACTTTGATAAACGGTGCATCCACAATCGCAGCCAGACGTCTGGCAATTTCAGTTTTACCTATACCGGTAGCACCGATCATCAGAATATTTTTAGGGGTGATTTCTTTCTGCATGTCGTCATCCAGCTTCAGGCGACGGTAGCGATTACGCAGGGCAACAGCTACGGCTTTTTTAGCATCATTCTGTCCGACGATGTATTCATCCAGGCGACTTACGATTTCTCTAGGGGTCAAATCTTTTCTTGTTCTCATATTGTCCGTCTCCTTACAGTTTTTCCGTTACGATATTATGGTTGGTATAAACGCAGATATCTGCTGCAATAGTCAGGCTGTCTTTGGCAATCGTTTCAGCAGACAGACCATCGCCGTATTTTTTCAGTGCACGAGCAGCTGAAAGGGCAAAGTTCCCTCCTGAACCAATTCCTAGAATGCCATCGTCAGGCTGGATTACTTCTCCATTACCTGAAATAAGCAGCATCTGTTCTTTGTTCATGACAATAAGAAGAGCTTCAAGATTCTTCATCATCTTGTCTGTACGCCACTCCTGTGCCAGTTCAACAGCAGCACGCATCAGGTGACCATTATACTGATTCAGATAGCCCTCGAACTTTTCTTCAAGAGTAAAGGCATCTGCCACACTGCCTGCAAATCCAACGAGAACTTCGTTGTTATAAATTTTTCGAACTTTACGTGCTTTGCCTTTCATCACAACTTGTTCACCCATTGTGACTTGACCATCTCCAGCCATTGCGCATTCACCATTATGCTGGATTGCAAGAATCGTTGTTGCATGAAATTGTGTCATGTTCAAACCTCCGTATTTATCTTTCTTTACTTTTTGATTTCTCGTCGTTCCACTAACCAATGTATAACCTTTTCTTTCCATTGTAAAGAGCAAGATGCTGAAAGGTCTAACCTGTCTGATTAGGTAAGCCATTTTATAAGAATGATTCATCAGGCTCTAGGATGGAAGGCATTGTAATCTTTCTGTAGGTGTTCAGTCGTTACATGCGTATACACTTGAGTAGACGACAGACTTTTATGCCCCAGAAGCTCCTGTACAGTTCGAATATCCGCTCCATTGTTGAGCAGATGAGTAGCAAAGGTATGCCTCAGCATGTGCGGGGAAATTTTGTTCGTCAGACTGCTTTCCTTAATCAGCTGGGTCAGGACAAAATGAATCCCGTTTTGTGTAATCGGCTCACCATGATGATTGACGAAAAGATGATCATGTGTTTTATTGTACCGGGTCATCAGTACCTCACGTCCACTGACCAGATAGGCTTTCATTGCTTCACCGGCATAATGTCCAAATGGGATATAGCGTTCTCTGTTTCCTTTTCCTTTAACAAAGAGCATGCCCATGGTGAAGTCCACGTCATCTACTTGAATCCCCTGACATTCACTGACACGAATCCCCGTTCCATACAGCAGTTCCAGAAGCGCCTGATTCCTGTAGTCAAGTGGTGTATCTCCTTCTGCAGCCTTGAAGAGCGCATCCATTTCCTTCTCATAGAAAAAGGTCGGCAGTCTGGATCCCCTTTTCTTCACGTGTAGATATGAGAAGGGATTGTCACTGACAATTTCGTTATTTAAAAGAAACTGATAAAATGCGCGAAGACTGGAGATCTTACGTGAAATGGAAGCTCTCGAGTATTTTCTGTCTGTCAGGTAGCTCAAATAAATCCGGGCATCCGACAGTTCTACAGCTAGAAGGTCCGCTTCACCTGTTTCATTTAGGAAGACAGTAAATGCTTTAATGTCATCGATATAAGCCTGATTAGTATGTTCCGAATAGTGTCTTTCATTGTTCAAGTAATCTGAAAACAGATTCAGCCATTTTTTTGTCATGTCTCTTCACCCTCCGCTATCCCTATTTTAACACATTGTGGGCCAATGCGCATGAAGCTCTAACGCCTTTGTTTAGATTCAGATGTCCCTCTCATACGTCGGATAATTACTCCAGATAAGCATATTTAATTGATAAAAAGACCGCTCAGGATCTGATATCAGATCTGAACGGCCTTAAATAGGTGAGTTTATCTATTTATTTCTGCGGGGCTTCTTCGTAATCACAATTTGAACATTTGACCTGACTTTGCTTCCTGGTGTTCTTTTCAACAAGATAGTGGTCACATTTCGGACAGTCACGACCGATGGGTTTATCCCATGACGTGAAGTCACAATCAGGGTAGTGTTCGCAGCCATAGAAAATTCGGCTCTTCTTGGATTTACGTTCAACTACTTCACCTTTTTTACACTTCGGACAAGTAACACCCAGTTTTTTCACAATCGGTTTCGTGTTGCGGCAGTCAGGGAAATTCGAGCAGGCATAGAACTTGCCGTAACGTCCCATTTTTATGACCATTGGCGAGCCGCATTTTTCGCAGTCAAACCCGGCTGGCTCGTCTTCGATTTCAACTTCTTCCAGCTCTTTTTCTGCATGAGTGACTTCTTCTTTAAACGGACGATAGAACTGATCAATGACTTCGATCCATTCCTTTTTCCCTTCCTCGACGGCATCCAGGTCTTTCTCCATATCAGCTGTAAAGTTGACGTCCACAATATTAGGGAAAAATTCTCCGATGATCTGATTGACAATATTGCCTAATTCAGTCGGTTCGAATCGTTTGTTCTTCAACGTGACATAATATCTGCGCTGAATCGTTTCAAGTGTCGGTGCATAGGTGGACGGTCTGCCCACTCCGTTTTCTTCCAGGGTCTTGATCAGTGTCGCTTCACTGTAGCGTGCAGGCGGCTGAGTGAAGTGTTGATTCGGCTCCAGAGAGTCCAGTTTAACTGAATCGCCTTCCTCCAGTTCCGGCAGCATGTTGTCTTTTTCTTTCTTGCTCTCAGAGTAGACCATCTGATACCCTTTGAATTTCACTTTTGATCCATTCGCACGGAACATGACGTCATTCTGCTCGATATCGACACGCATCGTATCGTAAACAGCAGGTTTCATCTGACTGGCAATAAATCTGGACCAGATCAGCTGATACAGCTTATACTGGTCTTTACTTAAATACTGCTTGATGTCTTCAGGTTTTCTTGAGGCACTAGTTGGACGGATCGCTTCGTGCGCATCCTGAGCCCCACTTTTATTCTGCTGTTTTTTCGGCTTGGACGCCGCATATTCTTCTCCGAACTCACTGACGATCAGTTCATTGGCTTCAGCTTTTGCTGTTTCTGACAGACGAGTTGAATCTGTACGCATATATGTGATCAGACCGACAGCTCCGCCTCTCCCTAAAGAGATTCCTTCATACAGCTGCTGGGCGACCATCATCGTTTTACGAGTCCTGAAATTGATCTTGCCGGCAGCTTCCTGCTGGAGACTACTGGTTGTAAAAGCAGGATGCGGGTTACGTCGGCGTTCTTTTCTGACGACTTTTTTGACGTCGAACTCACCGGACTGGTCTATTTTTTCAAGTACAGCCTGGACTGCCTCATTATTCGGTAGATCTGCTTTTTTACCATTCAAGCCGTAGTAATTGGCCTTGAATTTACTTCTTTTCTTCAAAAAATTGGCTTCCAGAGACCAGTATTCTTCAGGTTTGAAATCTTTAATTTCCTTTTCACGGTCACAGATCATTTTCAGAGCAACCGACTGGACACGCCCGGCACTCAGTCCACGTTTGACTTTCTTCCATAGAAGAGGGCTGATGTGGTATCCTACGATCCGGTCAAGGACACGTCTGGCCTGTTGAGAGTCAATCAGGTTTTCATCCAGATGACGTGGGTTCTTCAGAGCATTCTTCACGGCATCTTTAGTGATCTCGTTAAATACCACTCTATTTTTCTCTTCATTATTCAAGTCCAGCAGAAAACTCAGATGCCAGGCAATCGCTTCACCTTCGCGGTCCGGGTCGGCTGCGAGAAAGACTTTTTCCGCTTTTTTAGCGTGC
Source organism: Alkalibacterium indicireducens (assembly GCF_039522005.1). Lineage (NCBI taxonomy): Bacteria > Bacillati > Bacillota > Bacilli > Lactobacillales > Carnobacteriaceae > Alkalibacterium > Alkalibacterium indicireducens. Next base: position 11,872 of record NZ_BAAADA010000196.1, on the reverse strand, counting down.
TTCTTCAGGTCCTTGATAACCGGTCCTTTTCCGCGAATCGTGATGTAGTCCGGCTGGTAGTCATTCTCGAAATCGACACCCATCCTACTTTTCGGCAGATCGCGTATATGCCCTAAACTGGCAACGACTTTATAATTTCGTCCTAAATATTTTTCTATAGTTTTTGCTTTAGCAGGTGATTCGACGATCACCAGATATTTGAAAGCCATACTGATGGCTCCTCCCTTTTGTGTTCCATTTTTACAAGGTATTCAAGTAACTGCACGACTTAGTGTCTTCACAATCAAAGAATCGTTTACCATCATATGTCATCTTAAATGGATTTGTCAACTTAGAATATTAAAAATTGTAATTATTTTCACTAATAATTGTCCCACTCTTCTAAAATATCTGAACTTTTTAGACAGGAAATAGCTCCACTTCTGATCAGCTCATTGCATCCGACAGACAGCTCACTCAGTACAGATCCGGGCACTGCAAACACATCCCTTCCCTCTTCAAGGGCCAGTCGTGCAGTGATCAGACTACCACTTCTACTTTTCGCTTCAACTACGAGAATTCCTCTGGAGAGCCCGGATATAATACGGTTACGTGCCGGAAAATGGTGTTTCCTGGGAGGCGTGCCGAACGGATACTCACTGATCACCAGCTGCTCTTCTCCCATCTTCTTCTGTACTGTCCGGTTAGTTGCAGGATAAGCGCGATCCAACCCTGTTCCCACAACGCCGACCGTTTTTCCGTTGGCTGTCATAGTCAAACTGTGTGCAGCAGCGTCCACACCTTTTGCGAGGCCACTGACGACAGTGATTCCAGCCTTGCTTAAGTCGGGAATCAGTATCTCGAGAACTCTTGAAGCATAAGCCGTACTGTCTCTAGCTCCTACTATTCCAAGTAATCTACCGGTTAGGAGTGATCTGTCCCCTTTACAGAAAATGACAAGTGGCGGGTCAAAGATCTCTTTTAGATTATGGGGATAGTCGGATGATAATATAGAGAGTAAATAAACCGATGAGGCTTTATAGCGGTCATTTAGTTGCATTATAGGCAAATCCCTGTCATAACGCAAAAATGAAGCTCGTTTGTTCTCTGACACCATCCGTCTTTTCTTCCCTACCCATTCAAATTTATTCAGTTCCGGTATCCTTTCAGCTGCCAGCTGCCATTTCTCTGACAAGGTGAGAAATGGGCAATGTGCCAGACTGAATAACAGACGGTCTTTCGGATCAATTATCATTTATCTTCCTCCAATAAAAAAAGTTTCTATCTATCTCATTGATGAAATAGATAAAAACTCATGAAAAAAGTTGGAATAACTTAAAAATAGGTACTGACGGGCTTGAATGAGCGCCTATGAATAGGCGTTGGCCCATATTTTTCAAGACCTTCCAAGTGCTGTTTAGTTCCGTATCCAGCATTTTTACCGAATCCGTAACCTGGATAAATTGTATCATAATCTGACATCAGCTCATCTCGAGTCACTTTTGCGATAATCGACGCCGCAGCAATCGAAATGCTTCTGGCATCTCCCTTTATGATCTTCTCCTGAGCAATAGGCAGATCGAGCTGCATTGCATCAATAAGCAGATGATCCGGCCTGATCGACAAGTCTGTGACAGCACGGGTCATCGATACACGGGTGGCCTGATAAATATTCAGACGATCGATGTCTTCTGCTGGAACAACCGAATAACTAATTGCCAGAGCCTGTTCTCTGATTTTACTTACCCAGTACTCTCTCTCCTTCAAACTAAGCTGCTTGGAATCATTGATTCCGATCAGCTCGGGTGACGGCGGGAGAATAACTGCTGCAGATACAACGGGTCCTGCCAGAGGGCCTCGACCTACTTCATCCACACCGGCAATATAAGAAGCACCCTGTTCATAGGCACGGTTTTCAAATGCCTGCATGGTCTCAAACTGAGTTAAAAGCTCTGCCTGTTTCGCTGCCTGGCGTTTCCAGCTTCTGACAGCCTGCTTCACACCAGCTCGCTCATCAGCTTCAAGTGCAGTCAGTGCTTCATCTGAAAGAGTCCTGCTGCTAGCCAGCATGTCCTTGATTTCTTTAATCGTCTGTTTTTTCTTTGATATCTGATGGTCGTTCAAAAGTAAACCGTCCTAACTGTCCGTTTCGTATTTCGTATATGACTGTTTTTGATGCCCGGTCATAATCATCTCGAAATCCACGTTTATGAGAGATTGTCATGAGCAGCTCCGGCATCGATTCACTCGTCTCAAGGTCTTCATCAAGCTTATACCGAGCAGCAAGAGCTCCTGGATAATTATCTCTCAGATATTCCATAGCATATATAGCAATATCATCCAGGTGAAGAAGCGTATCCTTGATTGCTCCTGTAACAGCCAGACGCTTGCCGACTTCCTGATCTTCGAACTTCGGCCAGAGAATACCTGGTGTATCAAGAAGTTCCAGTTCTTTTCCGTATTTGATCCACTGTTGTGCTTTAGTCACACCAGGCTTATTACCAGTTCTGGCAATATTCTTGCGTGCAAAGCGGTTGATAAGCGTCGATTTTCCTACATTTGGAATTCCTACACAGACTGCACGAATCGCTCGCATTTTCAGACCTTTCTGCTCACGTTTATCGAAGAAAGGCTGCAGTACTTTCTTAGCCAGCTGCATCACTTCTTTTAGACCCTGTCCCTGCTGCGCGTTGATCGAAACAGCAGGGATACCCTGCTCATCATAGTACCTGATCCATTCAGCTGTTCGCTTAGGATCAGCCAGATCGCTCTTCATCAGGACCATAACGTGAGGCTTGTCTCCGATCATCTCTTTTATATCAGGGTTCTTGCTTGAATAAGGGATACGAGCATCGACGAGTTCGAAGACAATATCGACCATCTTCAGTTTTTCAGTAAATTCTCTTTTTGCTTTGGCCATATGGCCGGGGTACCACTGTATTACCACATTATCAATCCTCTTTCATACCATTGCTCAATCCAGACCACCGATGCGGTCGATCGGCCAGATCCGTAAACTTGTTTCTCCTATGACAGAATCGATATCGATAAAGCCAAAGGAGCGACTGTCCTTAGAGTTGACCCGATTATCCCCCATAACGAAGAACGATCCCTCAGGAACTCTTTCAACGCCTTCAAGCGTCTGAAGGCTGAAGTCACTATTATAATAAGCCGCAACCTCATCACTTTCCTGTGATAAGTCAACGTAAGCCTCCTCCACCGGTCTGCTGTTAAGATAAAGGACCTGATCTCGGTAAGAGATTTCATCTCCGGGAATACCGATCACACGTTTAATATATTGTTTATCCGGGTCTTCGGGAGCTGGAAAAACAACAATATCGAACCGGTCGACACTGGAGACTTTGTTGAGGAGAAGTCTGTCTTCATGCTCAAGTGTCGGATTCATAGAGTCCCCTTCTACACTTACCGGCGCGAACAGGAAGGTTCGAATAGCAACAAAAATTCCTGTAATGACGATAATATATAAGAATGTACTGACTAACTCCTGGGCAAAACTTTTCTTTTTGTAACTTTTTTTTCTGTTTCTGCCTGTATTATGCCGTTCGTTGCGAGGTTCAAATGATGTGTCGCTCACAGTCATCCCTGCTTTCTTCGTGTTTTCACTCTGTAGCTCTATTCTACACTAAAAAAGATAGAGAAAGAAAATAAGGTGATTAACTTCCACACGTTACTTTCTTCCTCTATAGATTTTATTCATTATTTAATAAAAAGTCTACAGCTCTATCATATTGTGTGTCGTTCTCATTGATCAGTTCGCGAAGTGCCTCGATAAGAACACTAGCTGTCGTACCGGATACAACGCCGTCAGCATCCAGATCGTTTTCTTCCTGGAAAGATTTAACAGCAGCCTGAGTCTCAGTATCAAAGGAATTATCCACTTCCCCGATATCATAACCCAGTGCATCAAGAATGCCGTTGATGTTTTCGATTTCTTCAGAAACATCTCCTACCTGATACGTTTCTTCAGGATTGATGAACAGGAAACTCTGATATTCAGGCATTTCCACTTCAATATCCGGCTGAATCGGTTCTTCAGTGACCCAGTCACCATCAGCTGTCAGCCAGCGGCCGGCAGTGAACTTCACTTCTCCATCGCCTGACAGAGGAAGGATGTTCTGAATCGTTCCTTTTCCAAAGGTAGGTGTTCCGATAAGAGGAATATCAGCAGACTGACTCATCGCTCCAG
>NZ_BAAADA010000196.1:0-7627 GCF_039522005.1 Alkalibacterium indicireducens | reverse complement strand
TTTAAAGTCACCGTATTCTCCCGAATCTGCCACGTAAATGAAGGGTTCTTCATCTCTTCCCTGAGACTGCATGATCGGTTCTCCATCTTCAACAAAGATATTAGAGATGCGAATAGCTGAGTTCAGCAGTCCACCTGGATTCCCGCGGACGTCGAATATGAACTGTTCTGCGCCCTGGTCCTTAAGCTCTTCAATCGCTTCGACCAGCTCTTCGTAGGTAGACAAATTGAAATTGGTAATGTGCACGTAACCAATGGTCGGATTGTCTTCGTCCAGTTCGTACCGGACTGACTCAACAGGGATCGAATCTCTCGTCAGTGTGATGTTGAACATGTTTTCTCCCCGTAAAATGAGAAGCTCGACTTCAGACCCCTGTGGCCCTCTTATAAGAGAGACAGCTTCATTGATATTTAAATCTGCGACCGACTCATTATCGACCTCAACAATATAGTCATTCGGCATCAAGCCTGCTTCTTCAGCAGGGGAACCGGCAATCGGGGAAACGATACGCACGTATTCGCCTTCCTTCATGACTTCAGCTCCAATTCCTTCAAAGGAGCCTTGAATATCCTCATCCATTGAAGTCGCTTCTACTGCGTCAAGATATTCTGTATATGGATCACCTACAGCATCAGCCATGCCTTCCAGTGCGCCTTCTATCAACGTCTGTGAGTCTATTTCTTCAAGATGCTGAGTCATGAGTATAGAATACATTTCTTCGATAGGCTGAAAATCTACCGGCTGTGTGGTCTCTTCATCAGTAAAATCAAGTACCGTTTCAGTTTCTGAATGATCGTTTTCCTCAGCTGCATCTCCGAAATAGCTCAGCCCAAGAGCAGTACTTGCTATAGCAACAACGAGTACGATTATAAGTGATCCGATATATAAAGATAAACTGACTTTTCTTGTCTCTTTTTGTGAATCAGGTTCATGTTGCATGAGAGTCCCCTTTTCTTATAGCTTAGTTAGCTTGTGCTTCCATTCTTAAAGCAGCCTCCAGTGCAATAATCATCATGTCGTTAAAGGTTGTCTGTCTTTCTTCTGCAGTTGTTTCTTCACCTGTCAGAAGGTGATCACTAATAGTCAGTAATGCGAGAGCTCTCTTATTGTACTTAGCGGCCAATGAGTAGAGTCCTGCTGCTTCCATTTCAACTGCCAGCACACCATAGTCAGCAAGCTTCTGCTTGTCCAGTTCAGCATTATAGAAACGGTCAGCACTCAACACATTACCGACACGGATACTCATGTTTTTATCCATTCCGATATCGTAGGCGTGTTTAAGCAGATCGAAATCTGCGATCGGTGCAAAGTCGACCTGATTATTGAATATCTGACGGTGTAGACTGGAATCTGTAGTCGCTGCCTGTGCGAGTACGACGTCACGGATCTTGATTTCTTTTTTCATCCCGCCAGCTGATCCGACACGAATCAGATTCTCCACACCGTATTCCTGAATCAGTTCTTCACCGTAAATCATAACGGAAGGGATGCCCATACCGGTTCCCTGAACAGATATCTCCTGGCCTTTGTAGGTTCCAGTATAACCAAACGCATTTCTGACGGCATTATACTGCTTAACATCTTCCAGGAATGTTTCCGCGATGTATTTAGCACGAAGCGGATCCCCCGGCATTAAAACTGTTTTAGCAATGTCTCCCTGTTTTGCTCCAATATGTGTACTCATGATAAATTCTCCTTTGACTGTTATAGTTTCCTATCTGTTTGTTTCTCTATATTCCTGAAATACTTCATCGAACAAGGTCATTGACTCCACGTAGTCTGCATTCAACTCAAGGTAGTCTGACAGCTCGTCATAATCCTCAGATTGCTTGGGAAATGTGCCATCTCTGGAAACGGCATTGGCGAACAGCGTGAAGTCATCTTTTTTGTAAGGATCTGCCAGCGTTTTGACAAAATGATAAAATGAGCGTCTCATTCAGTGCCCACCTGTTTTCTGTCGTTGACCCATTCCTGGCGCTGTCTTTTTTCTTCTGCATATAACCTTGGATTCTTTTTGTAAAACTGCTGATGCTCATCTTCCGCCCGATAAAACGTCTGTGCCTGTTCAATTTCAGTCACAATAGGATCTTTATACTTTCCGCTGTCTTCCAGACGTCTTTTTGAGTCCCGTGCAGCTTTTTCCTGCGCTTCATTATAATAGAAGATAACCGGTCGGTAACTGTCCCCGCGGTCCATGAACTGACCCATAGCATCGGTAGGATCAGTCTGCTGCCAGTACATCTCCAGCAGATCGTCAAACGACACACGTTTTTCATCATACTCGATCAGTACAGCTTCAGTATGCCCTGTCTTCTGGCTTTTCACTTCTTCATAAGTTGGATTTTCGACATGGCCGCCAGTATATCCGGACTCTACATTCAGTATACCTTCCATTTCTTCAAAAGGCTGGACCATGCACCAGAAACATCCCCCAGCTAGTAAAGCTTTTTCCATCGTATTCAATCCTTTCACACATCATGATAAATGATTATCAGTATATCATCTTACAGCCTCTTCAGGCAAAATAATATTCAATCTGATATCATCTTCCTGCAGATCGATACGCTGCATAGCGAACTGAAGGTCATTTTCGAGCTGAAACTCGTTCAATGCTACCAGAATCATCTGCTGCTCACTATCTACTCTTATCCATTGAGGAAGATCAAGCTGCTGGCCGAGAACATTCATTGCGATCCCAATAGGTAAATCGAATGACCCTAATTGTATCGAAGTTGCCCTAAGCTGTAAATTGCCGTCATCGACAACATAAGGGTCCATTCTCAATAAAAAGTCTACATCAAAACCGAAGACTTGGAGAGCCCCGCTCAACTGTACATCCTCATCAATCACTACATTGTACCCGGCAAACTGTTCATCCAGCTCTTCTTCCAGATAAAGATTGATGACCCGATTAAGTTGATTTTTATCTGTTACAACTTCGAAGCTCAAACTGTCTTCGATTACTGTCAAGTCTCCAGCTTGTTCTCCTGTATAGTCTGAATTGGACGGTTGCAGACCAACAATAATCCAAATGCTTAATGAGATGATGATACCCAGCAGAATAAGGAAGGCCCACATCCATCCGTTTGTTCCTCTATTTCTATTTCCACGTGATTCTGCCACTTGCTGTCTCCTTTCGAGCATTTTAATTTCAGTTGTGTTATTTCATTTAACTGAGTGCTGTAAATATGTTATAATTCCGACTACAAGATAGAAGTAGTCTTTCTAAAGTAGTATACCAAATATTTGATTGGTCGTACAGAATGTGAGAGACAAAGGAGGCGTCTATGTCAAATTTTACAGATCACCCAGTATTTTCAAAAAAATATCTGGTATTTAATGAAGTACTGAACGCAATTACTCATGGAATAGGAGTAATTTTGAGTATTGTCGGTCTAGTGTTTCTTGTTCAGAAAGGGCTGGAATATGGCGGTGCAGTTGAAGTGACATCCTATACTGTTTACGGATCTACACTGATCCTGCTGTACTTGTCCAGTACGCTTTATCACAGTCTTACGTTTACTCGAGCAAGAAAAGTCTTTCGAGTGATCGATCACTGCAGTATTTTTCTGCTCATTGCCGGAACATACACACCTTATACTCTGATTACGATCGGAGGAAGGCTTGGAGCAATACTGACATCAGTCATATGGCTGATTGCCTTGCTGGGTGTTGTATATAAAACGGTCTGGTTCAAAAAATTCCAAGGTCTTTCAGTCTGGTTGTATATTGCAATGGGTTGGATCTCTTTATTTTTCCTCAACTACTTGTACCAGGGACTTGGCACTAGAGGATTCATCTGGTTAATGGCTGGAGGAGTTTCCTTTACAGTCGGTGCACTGTTCTACAGACTGAAACATGTTAAATATATGCATGTTGTCTGGCATCTGTTCGTACTGACAGGAACTGTATGCATGTTCTTTTCAATTTATCTTTACACTTAAGACAATCTCAAGCTAAATTCAATACTCTGCACAGTAAGTAATTTTTCTAGATACAGAAAAAGTCACACCCCGATCAGTCGGTGTGACTTTTTTTATATCAGATAAATGCTCGTAGCAGGAATCAGTCTTTTATCCGTTCAAAAATCTGAAATGTGTGTGGATGACGGTTCTTCTCATCTACAGTTCCGTCTACCTCTTCAATCAGCTTAAACTTACTGTAATCAATTTCTGGAATGTAAGTATCGCCCTCAAATGACTCGTGGATCACTGTCCGGTAAAGTCTATCGACTTCTCCTACGAAGGCCTCAAAAAGTGACACGCCTCCGATTATATGGAGAGGCTTGTCAGTCGCAGCCACATCCAGCAGCTCTTCTTTTGAGTGTGTGACAACTACACCTTCCATTTGAAAATCTGAATTGCGTGTCATCACATAATTGATTCGCTCTTTTAAAGGAGGATTCGGAATACTGTCTAAAGTTTTACGTCCCATAGCCACGTTACCTGTCAAAGTGACCTTCTTGAAGAAGGCCATATCTGCCGGCAACGACCATGGGAGCTGCCCATCCTTGCCTATCAGCCCGTTTTCGTCTTCTGCCCATACAAATGTTATCATGTCAGTCCTCCTGTTATATATTTGCGTGTTACAACTTATAAGTTGTAACACGCAACAATGTTCTCTTATACCGCTATTGGTGCTTTGATTGATTTATGTGGATGATAGTCTTTCACTTTAATATCATCCATTTCAAAATCAAAGATACTTTTTTCTTTATTGAGTTCAAGAGTTGGAAAATCCCGGACGTCTCTGGATAACTGTTCATTAATCTGCTCCATATGATTCAGATACAAATGAGCATCTCCTAAAGTGTGCACAAAATCTCCGACTTCCAGGCCCGTTTCCTGAGCTATGAGGTGAGTAAGTAGAGCATAGCTGGCAATATTGAATGGTACACCTAAAAAGACATCTCCACTTCTCTGATAGAGCTGACAGCTCAGTTTGTTATCCTGCACGTAAAACTGGAAAAGTGTGTGGCAAGGAGGCAGAGCCATCGTTGGGACTTCTTCAGGATTCCACGCTGACACTATGTGTCTTCTTGAATTAGGATTAGTTTTAATAGACTCAATCACTTCTTTGATCTGATCAATAAACCCGCCATCGGCTGTTTTCCACGCCCGCCACTGAGCACCGTAAACATTCCCTAATGACCCGTACTTTTCTGCAAATGAATCATCCGTCAGGACTTTTTCTCTGAACTGTGCCATTTCATTATCGTATTGTATTTTAAACTCCGGATCCTTCTGACTTCTGATACCGAAGTCAGTCATGTCTGGACCATTATAATCTTCGCTCTTAACAAAGCGTTCGAAAGCCCATTCGTCCCAGATATGATTGTTGTTTTCCAGAAGAAACCGGATGTTTGTATCGCCTTTTAAGAACCATAGCAGTTCACTTTTTATCAGCTTGAAGAACACGCGCTTTGTTGTCAGAAGTGGAAACCCTTTTTGAAGGTCGAACCTCATCTGGTGTCCAAAAACTGAACGTGTTCCTGTACCTGTTCTGTCTTCCCTTACTGATCCTTCGTTTATAATTCTCTTAGCTAAATCAAGGTATTCCTGTTCCACTTTACTCTCTCCTCTATACGTATTGTGCGAGATATTCCCATCGTTCATATTTTTCGGCAAGCTGTCCACTTAATTCAGTCTGCTTATCAGTTAATTCACTCAGCTTGACGTGATCTGATACCACATGACTAATTTCTTCCTGAATGGCTTCAAGTTCCATTTCCAGCTGCTCAATGTCACTTTCTATGGACTCCCACTCTTTTTTCTCCATATAAGTCAGTGACGTCTTTTCTTTCGGTTCTTTTCTCTTTTCAGGTGCAGTTTTGTTCTTAATGACTGTGGGCTTTTCTTCCTTTATTTCTCTAGTCTGTTCCAGGTACTCAGTTAATGTTGCGTAACTTTCTTCGATCCTTCCATTGCCGTTAAAAATCAGCAGCTTACTGGCAATTTTATCAATAAAGTACCGGTCATGGGAAACGGCAATCACAGCACCGGAGAACTGACTGATGTACTCTTCTAGAATAGTCAGCGTCTGAACATCCAGATCATTTGTCGGCTCATCCAGAATCAGGACATTCGGCTGCTGCATTAGGATTTTGAGCAGATATAAGCGTCGCTTCTCCCCACCTGACAGTTTATTGATAGGCGAGCCGTGCATTGAACGGTCAAAAAGAAATCTTTCAAGCAGTTGAGACACACTGACGCTGGTACCATCGGCAAGTTTTACTTCCTCAGCAATTTCTCTCAAGTAAGTTATAACACGCTTGTCTTCATCAAATGCTTCATTCAACTGCCTGTAGTAGCCTATTTTTACTGTATCTCCTATTATGAGTTCTCCTGAGTCCAGTTCTGTTTCCTGTGCAAGGATATTCAAAAAAGTTGTTTTACCCGCGCCATTTACACCAGTGATTCCTATCCTATCTGTCTGCTGAACAAGCAAGTTGAACTGATCCAGTATCGTTAAATCACCCATACGTTTAGTCGCGTTCTCAAGTTCCAGCACCTTTTTGCCTAATCTGGATCCTGATAAATTCAGTTCAAGGTCAGATTTAGTGACCTGACTTTTGACTTGTTTTTCAATACCAGCAAACCGTTCTTTTCTGGCTTCCTGCTTAGTCCCTCGAGCCCGTACACCTGCGCGCATCCAAGCCAGTTCCTGTTTATACAGCTGTTTCTGTTTGTGAGCCATCTTGGCTTCAGTTTCTTCCCGCTCAGCTTTTAACTGCACGTACTGCTGGTAATTTCCCGAATAAGACTGTATCTTTCCGTTCTCAAGCTCAAGTATCTCATTAGAAACCCGGTCAAGAAAGTACCGGTCATGGGTAACCATCAGTAAAGCCCCTCTATAACCCGCAAGGTAATCCTCGAGCCATTTGATCATCTGAAAATCGAGATGGTTCGTTGGCTCATCAAGAATCAGCAGATCCGGTTCCTGAATAAGAACTTGAGCTAGGGCTGCTCTTTTTTTCTGTCCACCTGATAAAGTACCAACTTTTTTTGTACTGTCTGACAACCCTAACTGGTTAAGAATTGATTTAGCTCTGGAGCTGACTGTCCAGGCATCTTCCTGATTCATCCGTTTTTCAGCTTCTGTGAATGCCTGCTGAGTTTTAGGATTCAGGGGATCGTCTGACAGTTTCTGAAGGACCTCTTCATAGTGTCTTGCGGCCTGCACGACTGGTGAATCTCCATCAAATACTGTCTCAAACAAAGTTTTCTCTTCATCAAGTTCCGATTTCTGACTGAGGTAGCCGATCTCATACTCCCCTGGTTTTGATATAAGCCCGCTGTCAGGTTTTAATTCTCCTGCTACAATTCTGAGCAGACTTGTCTTTCCGGTCCCGTTGACTCCGATGAGCCCCACCCTCTGTGCTTCTCGGATAGAAAATGACAGGTCGTCAAATAATGTCTTGATTCCATAAGAATGTGTCAGCTGTTCTATTTTCCACTCTTTCATTGCATATCTCCTCACCTTTTCTCCTAATCATTCTAGCATATTTTACAGGTCAACACAGCATGGATTAACGAGGACACCGGTGACTCCCTTGTACTATGTGTAAAATTAATGTCGGAAGAGGGGAAATTCGACCTAGACAAAAAGAAAGAAGACCCTTAATCTA
>NZ_BAAADA010000195.1:0-19816 GCF_039522005.1 Alkalibacterium indicireducens | reverse complement strand
CGCTAACAGTTCCTACTGCCAAGTCTGTAGTGGACTTTCACCACCAAGTTGTCGCCCATGCCGGGCGCACGATTAAGAAAAAACGTTCAGCGACTGTTGCGCTGAACGTTTTTTTAATTGGTAGTCAATCATTATCAGCTTGCAACGCCGCTGATTTCCGGTTCTGTATCTAGATTCCTTGCATACACACAATTTTTTCCATTAGCCTTAGCAGTGTAGAGCGCCTTATCGCTTTCAATATACAGCTGGCTCATTTGAGTTGAGCCATCAGGAACGATGGTGACCAGTCCTATACTGACGTTGTAGACCGGCAACTCTTTTTTTATTGGATTGAGAATGGTTAGTCGAATCATTTCTGCTGCACTAAACGCTTCATCCGGATCCATTCCAGGAAGGAGAATGGCAAATTCATCTCCCCCGTATCGTCCAAAAAGCTGATTACTTACAAGAAGGCTGCGTATTTTTTCCGACATATCCTGAAGGATCCTGTCTCCAACCTCGTGACCATATTGATCATTGATCAGTTTGAAGAAATCGATATCGAAAAGCAGATAGGACACCGGTTCTTTTTTCCTGGCATAGGTTTGAAGAGTCTGCGTTCCATGTCGGATAAATGTCCGTCTGTTCATAGATGCTGTCAGATCATCATAACTGGCCAGCCTCATCAGTTCTTCGTCAGCCTTTTCTTTCAGAAGAAGGATGAAACCCGTATTTGTCGAAAACATAACGAAGAAAACCGTTAGAAGAGAGAAACTTTGAACACCACTTTGTGTGAACAGACCCATCTGCGATTCACTCATCAGTGCCATACCGGTTCTGATCGAAAATGAAAGTATAATCAGTCCATAGATGTATCCCATCAGCCGCGATAAAACAGAAGCATTTTTTTCAGTCAGAAGGTAAAAAGTAGGGAGCACTATCATTGATACTGTTCCAATGGATGCTACCGCTATCCTGTGACTTTCAATATTTGCTGTCAGCATGACGATGTGAAAGGCTGCAATCAGTCCTATGGTCAGATAGATATACAGTTGCTTGACTGAAAATGTGTAATGGCCTTTCACTTTCAATATGGCAATCGTCTCATAGGCATTTCCGACAAACAGCATGGTATTGGCCAAAGAAATAGTCAGCACATCAGGAATGCCTCCTCTCAGAGCGAGCAGCAGCCAGGCCATCGCATGAAGGCATTTAGCTATTAGAAAATGGTCAAGAGCAGGTTCATTATCGTGCTCTTTCCAGTACGCACTGATGAGTACAGCTGTAAAAAAGTGCCCGATCACTAGCGTAACAAAGAGGGTTCTCATATCAAGATAAAAAGGCATGGGGTCACCACATTTCATACAATATCCAGTTGTCATCCTGAACATGTGACCGTCACTTGCTGCAAGGATTCAACATTTTCATAATTATAATATACTTCACCTCACCCCGCATCATAAGTCCGAAAAATATTAGCCCCTTTTTTACCTCTTCAGTTAAAAAATCACACTTTTGTCACCATCTTGGAGTTAATTCCGTTAAAACTCATCACGTGCGTTTCGTAGACTAATAAAGTCTTCAAGTGTCTCCGCCTTGAGAAACAGGTTAATAGCCTTCTCTTTTTCAATGGTAGACGGCAAAGTCGGTTTATCCTGTTCTCTCATCTCCTCAACTTTTTTAAGCGCATCCGTAATCGTCTGATTATCGGGCTGAACCGACTGAGCAAATGTCAGATTCGTCTGAGTGTATTCATGACCCGCATACACTAGAGTATCGTCATCGAGCTCGTTAAATTTCTGCAGCGCCTCATATTGTGCTTTGTAATCTCCTGTAAATACTCGTCCGCACCCTCCGGAAAACAGAGCATCTCCGCAGAACAGGGCTCCATCTGTCAGATAACTGATGTGCTCATAAGAATGTCCTGCCGTTTTCATCACCTTGAATGTCTCATTCAACAATGTAAATGTGTCTCCATCTTTGACAATATGATCAGCCAGGTGCTTCGTTTCCACTGGTCCGTATACCGGTGTTCCAGGGTAGTCTTCAAGAACAGCTTTTAACCCGCCGATATGGTCATTATGCTCGTGAGTTAAAATAATCGCATGCAGGACTAATTCCTTATCTTTCAGATGCTTAATGACGCCTTCAGATTCTCCGGGATCAACAACGACTGCCTCCTGACCTTCCTCAATCACCCAAATATAGTTATCGGAAAATGCTTTGACTGGATAAACATGCATGTGAATCGCTCCTTTTTATATTATTCTATAACCTTACCTTATGATTTTATTTTATTTTTCATGACAGTCCTTACGTTTTTAGAAATAATTTAGAAATAATGTCATAACAGAGGTATTTTTTTCTATCTACTTAGATTATACTATAAGCAAATCAGCGATGAGGAGGATATTCCTTATGTCTCAAGAATTTGCATATGAGTGGTTAAATGTTGCCAGTCTATTTTTCGGACTGTTAGCCTGGGCCCTTCCAGCTTATCAAATCGTCCGACCGATCAGACGAACTTACAATCAGTCGCTACTTGTTCTGAGCAGTTTTGCCTTTTGTACTGCCGCCTTATGGTTACATCTCCTCTACAACAATCACCTGGTCCAGATTCAGGATTGGGGAGCCTTACTTGATACCAGCTCCGTACTGACTTGGGTAGCCGGCATTCTTCTACTTGTCACCATTGTACTCAACATCTTCAGTATCAGATCTTATGCTCAACTGAGAGTGAAGAAGTAAAGTCAGGTCCTCCCTCTTTTAGTGAACAAAATCTCGAAAAAAACAATACCTAAAGACAGACCTCTTTTATATAAAGTTAATCCTTTACCAGTTTAGTTAGTGTGATTATAGCACTTCATGAGACACAAGTAAGTATACAATAGGATTCTCTGTCCATTGTTACTCCCTTCCTGTCTTTTTGTCACTATATAAGCATCGTCTCGCAATCATAATCTCCAGGTTCATTAATGTGCGTTTCTCTCAGCCTCCTTTTTCTGCTATTATATTTCTATAATAAGCTTTGGGGGTAAGAACAATGAAATTCAAGCAGAATATCCGGGGGAATGTGGCCTTGGGGGTCAATCCACTAGGGTGCAAGCAGGAAGTTTTGAACCAGATCGACTACGTGAAGAGTAAAGGGCACTACGATGCACCTAAAAAGGTCTTGATTATCGGGGCTTCTTCTAGCTACGGACTGGCTACCCGAATCAGTCTGGCATTTGGAGCAGGAGCAGATACAATTGGTGTCTCATTTGAAAAAGGCCCTAAGAGCGAACGTAATTTGGGAACAGCCGGCTGGTACAACAACATCGCTTTCCGCGAAGCAGCCGAAAAAGAAGGACTGGTAGCCAAGAACTTCGTAACTGACGCTTTCAGTCACGATGCTAAGCAGGAAGTCATCGACTACATCAAAAATGAATTCGGTGGAAAAGTCGATCTTGTGGTCTACAGTCTCGCAAGCGGACGCCGAACTGATCCGGATACTGGAGAAACTTACACCTCTTCAATCAAAGCGATTGGAGATAAAGTAGTCGGACCGAACATCAACATGCAGAAAGAAGAATTCTTCATAGATACTCTGGAGCCTGCAACTGAACAGGAAATCGCAGATACCGTTAAAGTTATGGGTGGCGAAGACTGGGAACTATGGATGAAGGCGCTCAAAGAAGCTGATGTCTTGTCCGAAGGTGTACTGACGACCAATTATTCATATTTAGGTACAGAACTGAATCGCCCGTATTACGGCGGAGGTACTCTCGGACAGGCAAAAGCAGACTGTGACGTCAAAGCAGACAACATCAACAAGCTCCTGGCAGATATCAATGGGAAGGCTCAAATCGTTGTTGCAACAGCGGTAACGACTAAAGCCAGCTCAGTTATTCCATTCTTCATCGTCTATTGTATCGGTTTGTATAAAGTGATGTCTGAAAAAGGCACACACGAAACACCAATCATGCATCAGGACAGAATTTACCGTGAGATGATCTACGGAGACAAGCCTGAATACGATGACGAAGGACGCCTGCGACCGGACAGCTGGGAACTAGACAGTGACACTCAGGCTGAAACAGAAGAGCTGATCATGAAACTGAACGAAGATAACTTCAATAATGACATGACTGCTTATGACTTATTCTATAAAGAATTCTCAAACTTAAGTGGCTTCATGGTCGATAATTATGTCGATGAAGACATTACGATCGATGAACTGAAGTCCTGGGAATACTAATTTAAATGCTGCAAAAAAGGGTATGACATCACGGTCACACCCTTTTTTGCTTGTCCATTTCCTTTGTATTCTGAGTTTAAAAGTTGTACTTGAAAAAAAGCTCGTCGACTTCCAGAACGGGAAAGCCTTCAGGCAGATCAGTCTGATTTATCCACTGAAAGCCGTGTTTGGCATGAAAACGGTGTGCCGCTAAAAATACGGAGTTGTTCCTAGATAAATAGCATCTACTTCCTGTTCACTCGCCCACTGCTTGGCTGCAACCAGAAGTAGATTAGCCAGTTACTTATAAATCCTGCTTCTCAGTGTAAAGTACAGATTGATTATATTGTCTTTCAAAGATATACCAAGCTCGATAAAAGTCAAATGCTCAGCAACCCTACCGGTTATAGAGAAAAAATCGCCGAGGCTTTGGTGCTTGCCAGATAGGGATACTCATCTATGACAAAAATCACTCTTTTTTCACGAGATTCCTTAAATAAGTAATTTTTTTAAAATCTCGTTGCCTGATAAATAGCTTCTGATAATCTTTCTAATTTTTTTCTGATGAAAATTAAAAAAGTTGACAGAAGAGCTGTTTACTAACTCATCTATCAACTAGTTCTTTTTTATTCTATATATGATCGAAAGATACACTCAAGTCTAGCCCTAACAACCTTTACTAATAAACCTGCACATTACTTGCGCGCTTTGCGGACTTTCAGCGTCTTGCCTTTAACAGTCCGGTCCTGCATCTGGGAAATGACGTAAAGTCCTTTTCCGTTCATGATTTCAACGTATGTCACATTTTCCTGAATCGTGATGATGCCGATATCTTCGGCTGATACATCTCTGATGCTGGTCAGTGTACCGACAAAATCAACGGCACGCAGCTTTTTCTTCTTGCCTCCATTGAAGTAGACCTTAGAGATGTCTTTATTCAGTTCTTTGTTTCGGGCATTTTTCGGCTTGATTCGTGCATTTATTTTCTTGTTAAAGGCTGCTTTCGAACGGTATACCAGACGTTCACTAGGCGCAAAAATTTCTGTCAGTTCCTGGCCGTCATTGAAAGCGAAGTCGAGAATATCCTCCCAGCGTCTCTGGTCCTGTTCACTGACCATGGTCAATGCCAGTCCTCTTCTGCCAGCTCGGCCAGTACGACCGGTCCGGTGCGTATAGCTCTCTTTTTCAAATGGCACATCATAATTCACGACATGTGTCAGATTGTCTACGTCGACCCCACGAGCCGCTACATCGGTCGCCACCAGATAACGAAGTTTTCCAGAGCGGAAGGCATCCATAACAGCCAGACGGTCATCCTGATCCATCCCGCCGTGCAGCTTATCGATCGGCAAGTCCGCTTTATTCAGATACGTTTCCACCGCATCAACGGTGTCTTTCGTATTACAGAAGATAATGCAGGCGTCGGGATTTTCTACAGTCAATAGATCCATGAGTTGTCTCTGCTTAGCTGCTTCTTCCACGTTGATATAGGAATGCAGAATTTTCGGCGTATTCTGTTCAGAAGCCTCGATTTTGACAGATTTCCGGTCGTCACGCATGTAAAAACTGGCCAGCCGGTTGATTTCCTCCGACATGGTTGCGGAAAACAGCATTGTCTGGCGTTCCTGCGGCAAGTGTGCAATAATATCCTCCACCTGATCGATGAAGCCCATGTTGAGCATTTCATCTGCTTCATCCAGGACCAAACTGCTGACTTTGTCGACGACCAGTGTCCCTTCTTTCAAGTGTTCCAATATGCGCCCCGGCGTACCGACTACGATGTGACTTTTCTGCTTCAGTTCGGACTTCTGCGTTTTGAAGGGGGCCTTACCAAATACGGCTGTAACCTTTATCCGCTTTAATCGGCCGACATTCATCAGATCCTCCTTGACCTGCAGAGCCAGCTCGCGGGTCGGAACCATGATCAGTGCCTGAGGCTTATTCTCTTCCCACTCTGCCTGTTCACACAGGGGAATGCCGAAAGCGACAGTCTTGCCGCTCCCTGTCTGAGATTCCACGATAATGTCTTTATTCTCTAATGCCAACGGAACGACCGCTTCCTGCACCGCCGTCGGGTTGAAGTAGCGCAGAACTGTCAGTGCTTTTACTATCTCGGGACTGATCCCGAATGATTCGAATGATGTCTTGATTTTAGTTTCCTGCTTTCTTCTTTGCCGAATGCTAACAGCATCTTTCAGCTTAGTGAATTTTCCTAAATAACTATAGACTCTCTTAATAAAGCCTACTGCGTCTACAGTCTACCATTATAGGGCATGTGAATAAATACTTTTATTGCCTATGGAATGATTATCTAATTAAACACTTTGTTATCACTTAAGAGTACATTTATCTGGAAACATATTGCAACTCGTATATTATTCTTCTACCTTCACACAATTTTCAATAAGTTGCCGGATGTTTTTATGCACGATTTCCTGGAATTTCGTATATACTTAATAAGTAACACTTGTTAGCATTAAAATGAACCAACGCCTCATTGGTTAACGAAGGAGAGCGGTATGATTAAAACTCATCCATTGTGGGACACTTATCCTACTATTCAAGCCTCTTTACTGGAGTGTCTTGAACTGATTATAGAAAAAATCACCATTGAAAATAAGGAAATCGAAAAAACGGTCACGTCTCTCATAAAGAGTCAAGGAAAATTACTTAGACCCGCTTACCTTCTGCTTTTTTCACAATCAGGTTCTGTTTCAAAAGATACACATAAAAAAATCATAGCGGCCGCTGCCTCGACAGAAGTCCTGCATTTAGCCACGCTCATTCATGACGACATCATAGACGAGTCAGACACGCGTCGCGGAAGTGAGACGGTCCAGTCCAAGCACGGTCAGGACGTGGCTGTTTATACAGGGGATTTGCTGATTTCGGTGTATTTCGAACTGCTGGCAGAGGCAACGGACTCCATCGATCTTATTCAGCTGAATGCACAGTCGATGAAGCGTGTTCTGATGGGTGAGCTTAATCAGATGTCCCATGTCTACAATACAGACATCACCTATACAGATTATCTCGAAAGCATTAAAGGCAAGACCGCTCAACTATTTGAACTGAGCTGTTATGAAGGAGCCTATCTTGGCCGATCTGATCCTGAGAGTATAGAGCTCAGCCGGTCGATCGGTCAGGATATCGGCATCGCTTTTCAGATGCTGGATGATATTCTGGATTACACGCAGACTTCAGAAAAGCTCTCGAAACCTGTTTTAAACGACGTCAAACAAGGCATCTACACCCTCCCGCTCATTTTAGGATTAGAGAGCAACAAAGAAGCCTTTCTTCCTCTATTAGAAAAAGGTGAAGACCTGTCGGACAAGGAACTGGACTCACTGGTCACTTTGCTGCATGATCATGACTGCATCGAACGGGCCCACCTTACTGCAAAGCATTACATTGATAAAGCTCTGGCATCCATCAACAGCCTTCCAGATCATTCTGGAAAAGATGTCCTGTATTCATTGACCAAGACCCTACTAACAAGAGAAGATTAGAAAAGGAGAGTATTATGACAGTCAAACAATATATTGTTCTTTCCCAATTGGAAACCTCTACAACCAGCCTCTTTCCTGCCCTTATCGGTATCCTGTATGCCTGGTACAATTACGACAGCTTACGTCCGTTCTTTTCACTTCTGGGCCTGATTACAGTCATCGTTTTTCACATGGCCGTCAACATTCGTGACAGCTACTTAGATTACTATATTGCAGATAACAAGAACTCAGACATTACTCAGGAAATGGTCGTAGGTAAAGAAAATATCCCGCTTAACAATGTCCGGATCGCCTATATTATTTCCGGAGCAGTCGCCTTAGTCATTGGCTTGTTCTTAGCGCTTCAGACCTCGCCTATCTTGTTCTTTATCGGCTTTGGGGGAATGCTGATCGGTGCGCTCTATACCTTCGGGCCTATTCCCATTTCCAGTACACCTACTGGGGAATTCTTCGTCGGCTTGTCTATGGGCTTTTGTATCTTTACAGCCATGGTTTACGTCAACGCCTTTGACGTCGTTCAATTCGACCTGGTCACAATCGGTCAGTTCATCGTCGCATCCGTTCCTACATCGATTACAGTCATGGCCATCTTACTGGCCAATAACATCTGCGACCTGGAAGAAGATATTGAAGATAACCGGTTCACCCTGCCTTATCATATCGGCGTAGACAAAGCGCTGACGGTCTACAGATATTTTTACTACGCTGCTTATATTTCGATCATTTTATCCGTCATTTTTGGGACCTTCCCAAGGTTAGTGGCATTGTCCTTATTGACTTTCCCATACGTCCTGAAAAATATTCGTATCTTCATGAAGGAACAAGACAAACAGACCACCTTTATGACATCGATCATCAATTCAGCCGTCATACCCGTTCCGATAATCATCACCTTCTTCATAGGCGCCTGGTTGAATATTTAAGACTTAAATTGTCCAATAAAAAAATCAGTGATGCTCTGAAGATATGTTCCTTCAGTACCCATCACTGATTTTTTTTTCAATATGATGGATTCTTAAGCTGACTTGTCCTGGATGGGCGAGTTGCTGCTTCGAATCAGTTAGTTCAAAAATGCGTAGTGGCCTTATTCATGATAGAATAAAGATAAGACATTATTGGAGGATGATACTATGAACCAAGAACTCGTTGAAATTTGCCTGCGCGTCAGAGACATTGATGCGACGCTGGACTTCTATACCAATCTATTTGATTTTGAAATAGCCAGCCGCAGAGAATTTCCAGAAAACAAATTCGATTTAATTTATCTGAACTCTCCCGGTTCTTCCGTACAGATTGAGCTGACTTACAATTACGATGCCGATCCATACACAGTCGGAGACGGCTTCAGTCACCTAGGCGTGAGAGTCGATGATCTGGAAAAAATGCACGACATATGTAAAGCATCTGCATACAAAACAGGTGAGCTAAAAGGCCTATCAGGCGGCACACCAAGCTACTTCTTCGTAACGGATCCTGATGGCTACCGTATTGAAGTGAAACGAGCTAAATAATACTAAGAAATGGCATGTTTTCATCACGAATGATGAACATGCCGTTTCTTTATGTGAAAACACTCAGATTGTAATAGAATTACTGTGACTAATTATGATTTTCGGCACCCCTTCATTCTAAAACATACACATAAAAAGGAAAAGCATAGCCAGAATTAATGATCCGAAAAATACCGTTATTGAAGTCAGTATCATATTCATCAATGCTAGTGAAGGTATGCGTGAGCGGCTGATCCGATGTCACTCTAACTTCAGCATCCTCTTGTCCGTAAGGCACATTATCGATTGCTTCCCATTCTTCATCATTGTAGTACTCAATAACATAATGCGTGCTCCCCAAGACTAACTCTTCTCCTTCTTCAACCTCTACATACAGCTCTAACTGATTGTCCGATATTCCAGTTTCCCTATCGCCTTCGACAATGACCTCGAAAGCTATATTCTCCGGATTTACTAGGTCATCAGAATGAGTAAATTCTGCTTCATTATGAGCGTCAAGAAAGTCCACATAATCTATCCTATCAATTATTCTAGGAGCATCATTACTCAAACCTGAACCATCTTTCCTTGCATTGTTTGTGTCATCATTAGTCGTACACGCAGTTAACACAATTAGTAATAGTAAGTATAGTATGGTTTTCATAACATACTCCTTTAAAATCGAGCTGTAAAAACCCTTATCCCAATATACTAGTTATTAAAGCCCCGGTAACTTCTAAGTCTTTAAAAAAAAGACTTGCCTATTGGAAACACTAACTATTCTGTACTATTGCATTAGTTTCACGTATGCAATATATTTAGTCATTCACTATGACCGAGCCCGGTTAAAAGCTCATTTACTTCTTCTATTGCAATATAATCTTCAGCTCTTTTAAAGGCTGCTATCGCATTTTTGAAATACTTTTCTGCTAAAGCTTCATCATTTTTATTTTGGAAAACTTCTCCATATCCACGGTAAGAACAGCCAATACATATGTCATCCTCAGATTCTTTTGCGTGCTGCAATGATTCACACATAAGCTGCTCTGCCCTATTAATATTGCCAATTTTCAAATTTACAAAGCCCCTCTCATAAAAGTTAGCGGACCAATTTAGTGGAGATTCATTGTTATACTTCTTTAGCAGCTCAGCCTCTAGCTGAAACAACTTCAATGCTTCATCATATTTTTCTGCTGACCGTTCAACCATCCCCAACTGATGAACCGCTATACTATGATTCATGCTGTCACCTTTAGATACGGTTATTTTAATTAGGTCACCATAATGGCTTCTTGCTTCATCGAACTTACTTAGAGCTACCTCTACATACCCTAACCCATGTAATATATTCATATATTGGTCAGAACTCACTTCAGTTATTTGGCTTAAACAGTCATGATATAATTCCTCTGCTTCAACTAAGTATCCTTTATCAAATAATTCAAATGCCTGATTTATTTGATCTTTTAAGAAAGCCATATACAAGCCCCCTTCGTAATTGGTATTGTTAGTAGCACCATATGATTTTCTCTCTGCAATATCTAAGTACCTATTTGCTTTGTACAAACCATTTAAATATAATTATATTTAATATATTCAAACATTTTAGTTGAACCTGTATTAGTTGTCAATTAAGTGTTAAGAAGAAAAGTGTGGGGATGATAACATGAAAAAAAGAGTTTTTGGTATAGCTTGTCTCTCTGTCTTAGTAATGACTGCGTGTGATTCAGAAGAGGAGACTACTTTTGATGACAAGTTCAAGGCTTCAATTGAAGAAGAGCCTGTTCAATTAACCTTTGATAATGGTGGACTTTTACTTAGCTTTTATCCCTCGGAAATGATATATTACGGGATAAATGAATACACAGATAATTACGACCTGCCATTTGAGCAACCGGATGAAAATGAGGACTATACTGAATATCAAGACTACACAGTTGAATTTAACGAAGAAACTGATATATTCTCTGTGACAACTGAAGATGGTGTTTATGAACTGGAAATGCGAGGACCTAGACTATTTTGGGATGAAGAAAACAGCTTGAATATTTTGTCTACTAGGTCGTTTGTAGAAGAGTAGAACTAGAATTATTCTTGAAATTAAATGATAAGACTTCAACTATCTGACGAAATTTTTCTTTAATCCTTTGTCTGATAGTTGAAGGCTTTTTTTCCTTATATAGAATAATAGTAGAAGCACAACAATTCAAAAAATGACTTCTTATTTAAAAAATCCTTACTTATGATACGGTTCTCCGTATCATTTCACGATGATAAAAATTATCAGACATTAAAATCATAAAGTACTTTAATTGACTATATACGTTTTTGCTATTCTATAAGTTCCTACCTTCCTCTCTCATTATTGCGTTATCTATACTTCTAGTAGAGCTATTTTTAAACTTCATTTGATTATTATCAGCTTTTTTTATAATATACCCTGTTTTATTATATGGTGATTTCTCCCTTTTACAGTGTGCCAGTCTATGACCTTCTACATTCCCATGATAATGATATCTAACACAATAAGGACACCATACTGCTAGTTGTTTTCCATTTTCAGTTGGATAACCTATTAATATTGGGTACTTTAAATCATCTGATTTTATTCTCACTGTTTTTCCTCCATTCAACTAAGTACAGTCTCAGTTTTTATTGCACTATTCATTATCTATATTAAAATTGATATTCTTAAAATCTTCTTCAAAATCAATTTCTAATTCTCTCTTTTGAACCTCTTCTCTTATTATGCTATTCTCCGATCTAGCTCTCCCTCTAGAATTTAATTGAGAATTACCATTAGTTTCTTCAAAGAATGAGATTAAATTATCATCTGTAAACTTTTTATAAAAAGGTTCTATATATCTTTTGAAAGAAGCATCAGCCGTATTAAAGTTTTTCGCTTCACTATATTTCTTTATTAATAATTTATTAATTTTATCAATGTATCCTACCTCAGTGTAATAAGTATGAATCATTTTTATGGTATTCTCATGACAACCTTCTATAGGTTTATCTATCTTTTCGATATGGTCATCTAAATCTTTGCTGAAAAAATGTGCCAACACTTGAACATCACTATGTTCTTCTAAAACATTCTCAAATTCTTTTTGGCCAATTTCCTGAATATATGAGTATATATCGGTATTTTTCATCAAGAAACAAGTCAAATAAAATACCTTGTACGGATTTGACGTATCAATTTTTAATTTAGCATTACTTTTAGACAACATATCAACTATATTTACTTCTGATCTATTTTCTCTAAAATATTTTGCCATTATTAAGATAGAATAGTATAATACTTCTCTATTTTCCTCAACATTATCATTCTCTACTAAAAAGGTTAGCTTCCATAGGCTTTTAAATAATTTAAATAATAAGCTACTATCCATCTTAGAGAAGAAATTTTCTTTTAGGTAGGACTCCATAAAATTATAATCATTTATAAACGTTGGTTTTCTCATACTAAGTGTTTCGGTAAAATAATCTACGGTATTACCAATATAAAAAGGAGGTTTAGTGAATATATTTTCGTACATTATTTTAATAAACGTTACTACTTCGTTTTGAGTAGGGTTAAAAATGCTTAATTCACCATCTGAACTATCTCTAAAAGAGGGATGAGCAGATAAATTCCTAATATCCTTCAAAGCCGTTAATTGCACAATAGTATGGTTATCAATTAATTCGGTGTCTTTATGAACTCTATCTATCAATTTTTTCTCCCAAGAACTATCGTGAGGCTTGTCTTTAATTTGCTGTTTTATGCTTTCGTATAAACGGACTAAAGTGTGATCCTCATCAAGAATTCTAATTTCATTACTAATATTTTCTAATTTAAACAGCAAGTCACTCACTGTGACAGTGTAAAGTTGAACAACTGAGGTACGATAACTCCCAATACTGTAGTTAGCTAATATCTCTTCAAAATATTCTCTTGTCCTACTATCGTTAACCTTACTTGGGTTGTAAATATTGTCCATTTAGATACATCCTCTCTCAAATTGTTTATTATAATTATAAACGATCGGTACCATACTATTTATTAAAAACCTCCATATCCATTAATATTCGGATATGGAGGTTTAATATTGCTTTTACATTTCTGCCATCTGCCTACCATCCCAGTGTTCTGCTTGTTTAATGACCAGTTGAATAGCTTCTTTGTAGTTGCCTGGATATTTGTATTTCTTCAGCAATCTCTTTATGGTGCGATATACGTTTGCTCGTCCGGATTCTCTCATCATCCAGTCCGAGGTCATTTCTTCTGATATTGATTCAGCTAATTCTTTCGTCAACTTAATCAGTTGATCATCTGTATAGAAATCCTGAACATTTTTTGGATTACTTATGGCATGATAGAAAGCCATTTCTGCACGAGATAAACCTAAGCTTTTATGCTCTTCTTCCAATGCCAATGCTTCTTTTGCTAACTTAACAAGCTCTTCTCTTGTGTTCTGCACATTCGTAGCTTTATATTCATCATAATCTTCATTTAATGTATCTGCAAAGCCTGCAAAACGGTCCAGCGATTCTGCATTGTCTACTAAACCTTCTCGATATTTTTTCATAATTCGGCGAAGACGTTCAGAAAATTCAGATCCCTTAACTACATCTGTACGTAAGATAGAATGTATCTCATCAGTTAATAATTTATTTAATAACTCAACAGATAAGTTCTTCTGTTCCAACTTCTCAATCTTTTCTAGGAAGTTGGGATCAAACAGACTAAAGCCACGCTCAAAGTCTTGAAATAGATTTATAACACCTTCACTTTGAATCGATTGGTGTAAGAGCTCGCTAATCTGTTTATTGATTTCTTTCCGTGATAGTTTCGTAGTTGTACTGGTGATTCTATTGAGACTGATGCGGACAGCTTCGATATAAGCAGCTTCCCTTTGTTCTTTCTCGGATGTCACAGATGAACATAGAGTATGCGCTTGCTTTAATTGATAGGATTGATCCTTAAAATCTTTTTGTTTCTCCACGTTCATGCTTAACATATGATTGATACCCTCACGAATAAGGTCTGCCATGTCAGCATCAGTCGTCTCTTTTGAGAAAATCCGTGAATAATTAAAGCTGTTAAAGAACACATTCCGACACACTTCTAGCTTTTCTTGAAACTTAGGATAAGCAGAATCTCGAATGTTCGCATTATCAATCGCTTCTTGGTCAGCTTTTGTATAGTCACTCATTGCCTCTTTCAAGGCTTTGCCAATGCCGATATAGTCAACAATCAACCCTCCTTCTTTTTCTTCAAAAACTCGGTTCACTCGTGCTATTGCCTGCATCAGGTTGTGACTTTTCATTGGTTTATATACATACATCGTGGATAAACTAGGGACATCAAACCCAGTTAACCACATATCAACCACTATAGCGATTTTCATTGGGTCATTGTTGTCTTTAAACTTACGAGCTAGTTCATCTCGATCAGCTTTTGTACCAATGACTTTCTTCCATTCTTCAGGGTCATTGTTATTCCCAGTCATAACAACTTCTACCATACCCTGCCAGTCTGGATGTAATTCGATCATTCGTCTGTATAGTTTCATAGCAATACGGCGATTATAGGCAACCACCATCGCTTTCCCTGTTAACAACTCTGCTCTGTTACCCTCGTAGTGCTCAAGAATGTCTGTTACTAACGTATCAATCGCTTGGTCAGAACCTAATAGAACTTCTAAGCGGCTCAGTTCTTGCTTACTTTTTTCGATTTCAGATTCTTCAGCCAAATCAGCCAGTTCATCATACTTTGCATCGATTTGTTTCAATACCTCATCATTTAAATTTAGATTAATGACTCTGTTTTCATAATAAATAGGCTTTGTGGCACCATCTTCTACTGATTGAGACATATCATAAACGTCAATATAGCTCCCAAAGACCTCCTGGGTATCCTTGTCATTTTCAGTAAGCGGCGTTCCTGTAAAGCCAACATAAGTGGCTTTTGGTAGCGACTCACGAACGATACGTGCCATACCTCGCTGGATTTTCCCATCTCGAGACACCTTTTCTCTTAATCCATACTGAGAACGGTGAGCTTCATCTGTCATTACAATAACATCTTTTCTGTCAGTCAATGGTTCATCAGACTCTGCAAACTTCTGCATCGTTGAAAAGAAGATACCATTCGACTTTCTCTTATTAAGTAACTCTTTTAAATGGGCTCGAGAATTGGCTTGTAGTGGTGTCTGTCTCAAAAATTCTTGTACTCTTGAAAATTGCCCGTAAAGCTGATCATCTAGATCATTACGGTCCGTTAATATTACAAAAGTGGGTTGATGCAGTTTGCGTGTCACTAACTGTGTGTAAAATACCATCGAAAGTGATTTCCCGGATCCCTGTGTATGCCAGAATACACCACCGCGTCCATCTCCCTCTATCATCGCTTGAAAAGTAGACTGTACCGCCTTATGGACAGCAAAATACTGGTGATATTGTCCCATTATTTTGACCGTATTACCTTCTCTATGCTCAAAGAGAATAAAATTCTTAATTATATCTAATAATCGTTCTTTTTGTAGAATACCGGTAAGTAGTGTACTGTAGTCGGCAAACCTCGTACTCTCATAGTTCCCGTTCGTTGTCTTCCACTCTTTATACCATGATTCATTAGATGTAATGGTTCCTACTTTTGTATGTGTGAAATCTGAAATGATATTAAATGCATTATAGACAAAGAGTTCTTCTATGTCGTATTGATAGTTTTTGATTTGTCGGTACGCACTAGATATATCCGCCTGAGTTGTTGTAGCGGATTTTAATTCAATCACTACAATAGGAAGCCCGTTTAGGAAAATGACGATGTCAGGGCGTTTTTGTTCTTTACCAATCATCGTGTATTGATTAGTGACCACGAATCTGTTCTTATCAATATCCTGGTAATCTGCTAAATGTACGCGAGTCGTTTTCTGTATACCTTCCTCATAATGACTAACTTCTATACCATTTTGTAGATAACCAAAAAAGTGTTCATTTCGGCTTTCTAACAGACCAGCATCAATATGTCGGATGTGATAAAGCGCTCGATCGATTACATCCATAGATACCTTTGGGTTTATTTTAATTAAACTATCTTTCAATATTTCCTCTGCAATAGGTATCTTATAGTTTGGACGAATAATTTCCTGGTTCGGAATAAACTGATAACCTAGATTATGAATTTCTTTGAGAAAGACTTTTTCTAGTCCTTCTTCTAAAAATTTCACTTCTGCCATTGTTTCACCTCCTAGTAAAGATTGAATTTTTTGTACACTCTATTCTGTTTCAACTGCTTCTTCTACTTGGATTTCTCCTGACATAAGTTTAGGCAAAAGTGTATCGCGAAGTTCTTCTAATTTTTTATTTTGAACACCTAAATTTATTATTTTTGATATTATTGGATCCATAACTTTGTCCATCTCGCCTAAGGTTACGTCATCAGGTATAAGTACTTTTGCCTCTTTTAAATGAGATCTTTTGATGTGCCCCATAGTTGTAGCTCTATCTCTAGCGATTGCAACAAATTGATTCAGGAAAAACTTTGTCCAATAATAATAAAACCACTTATTGTATTTATTTGAAGATACTTTAAATAAGTGTTGATTAAGTCCTGCAGTACCACCTGTCCATACTTCAACAAGTAGAGAACCTGACCAAGAGAAGATAATATCACCGTTTTCTATTAGTACTTCTTTTGGTATATCGACAGTACATCTGTCACTACTCGAATCCGTTTTATTAGCTCTGAGTTCTTTAATCTTTAAGACGGGTAAAGAGTCTTGTTCAGTTTCAGGACGAAATTTTTGCATTGCTAAACCATTTTTGAACGTAGCAATATTCTCTAAACTAATTTTTTTCCATCCTTCAGGGAATCTACCCAACTCTGAATCTGTAAATTTCTCGTCTTTAAACGGTTCAAAATCTATAAACCACGACTTAAAAATCGTTTGTGCTTGTTCTTCAAGATTTGCAATGATAGCATTATTATTTTCAATTTTATCATCCAGTGACGAGAGAATATTCCCAATAACTTTTTGCTCTGATAATTTAGGTTTGGGAATCTCAATATTATCAAATGTTACTTTAGTTATAGTTGAAAATACAGAACCGTACGCGTGAGATTGTAACTCTCTTATCGAATTTTTTATCGCAAAATAACCATATTTAGCTTCGATTCCCTCTCTTGCTCTCAATCCATAACAGGATTGATTGAAAGCCATCGGCTTACGTATCATATTTATTTTCCCAACCGTTCCTCTTGCCGAAATAATTATATCGTTTTTATCTAATATATTTGTACTGCTATTCCTAAGGCCTTCATTATTAATATAGTCTTCTGTATTTAATAGATAACGATACTCATCATTAAAATCTTTTATTGATATCCATGGGATATCTCCGTTCCAATAACTTTTTACAGTTCTTTTAGGTGTCCCACCACTTATAATTTCAAATCCTTCTGATATCGGGATAGAATTATACGTCATATCCTATACCACCTAACTGTTCTCTTATTATCTGTTCTAATTTATGCGATTCATTTATTAGATCCCCAAGTTCTCCTGTTAATGTTTCCATCTTTTCTTCAAAAGGTATTCCATCATCTTCAACTTCTTCTAAACCAACATATCGGCCTGGCATTAAGACAAAGTTATTTTTTGCTATTTCTTTTATATCAGCTTCATGTAGGTATCCAACTTTTTCTACATCTTCACCTTTGACAAAATCATGGTACGCTTTAGAAATAAAATCGATATCTGTTAAAGACAATTCTCTATGAGCCCGTGACACCATATATCCAAGACTACGTGCATCAATAAAAAGTGTTTTACCTTTCCGTTTTTTCTTCTTATTAATGATCCAGAGCGTTACAGGGATGCCTGTTGAATAAAACAATTTACCTGGCATTGATATTACTGCTTCCACGAGATCATCTTTGATAATGTTTGCACGTATTTCTCCTTCTTTTCCCCCTGATGATAAAGATCCGTTAGCTAGAACGAGACCTAATTTCCCATTTGGAGCAAGATGATAAATCATATGCTGCATCCAAGCATAGTTGGCATTTCCTTCTGGGGGTGTTCCATACTGCCAACGTACATCTTCGGCTAATTTATCTCCACCCCAGTCACTCATGTTAAAGGGAGGATTCGCTAAAATATAGTCCGCCCGCATACTTTGATGCTGATTATTAAAGAACGTATCCGCTGCGCCTTGTCCTAGATCACCTTCTATACCGTGAATTGCTAAATTCATTTGAGCTAGCTTCCATGTGTTGGCATTTGCTTCTTGTCCGTAAACAGATAATTCATTAATCCGCCCTTGATGACGTTCGACAAACTTAGCTGATTGTATAAACATCCCACCTGCACCGCAACACGGATCATAGACTCGGCCTTCATAAGGTTCCAGCACTTCTACAAGTGTACTAACAATGCTTGATGGCGTGTAAAATTCACCAGCATTCTTACCCTCTAAGCTTGCAAATTGTGCAATCGCATATTCATACGTGCGACCTAAAATATCTTTAGAGTTTCCGTGCTCTTTTAATTTTAGATTGTTAAATAAATCGACTACTTCTCCTAAGCGACGTTTGTCTAATTCAGGACGGGCATAATTTTTCGGCAAAATACCACGCAATCGATCATTTTCTTCCTCAATGGAAATCATAGCCTGATCAATAACCTGTCCTATTTCGGGCTCAGTCGCATGCCTAGCTATGTAGTTCCATCGTGCTTTCTCGGGTACAAAAAAGATATTCTCAGCGAGGTATTCATCTCGATCTTCTTCGAATCCATCTCCTTCTTCAAGAAGTTCATTGTAACGCTCTTCAAAACTGTCTGAGATATATTTTAAGAAGATTAGACCTAGAACGATGTTTTTGTACTCGGCAGCATCGATATTTCCTCTTAGCTTATCAGCTGCTTTAAATATTTCCGTCTCAAAACCTAAGTTTGCACTATTTACTTTTTCTGACAATGAAATCGCTCTCCTTAATATTACTTATTATCATTATAGCACAGCATATACTAGTATTTAATTCAATACTTTGATTTACTATATTGAAGCGTATGCAAGATTGTAAGTATAGAATTCTCAAGTATATATTATTAACTTGGTTTCACTATATAGTAATAAAGTAATACAGCTTTACTTAAACCAATAGTTTATCCCCCATCGGCATGTGCCGATGGGGGATTTTTTGGTGCGCCCGGCATGGGCGACAACTTGGTGGTGAAAGTCCACTACAGACTTGGCAGTAGGAACTGTTAGCGAAAGTCAAGGGTGTCCGCCGTGAGGCGGAATCTGAAGGAAGACGGACGCAAATGCTTGCACTGACGAACAGAAACTTCATACAAAGGCTGAATCAGGACGGATGAGCTTGCCAAACAAAGTGAAGTCCAATACTGCCCGAATCCTGTACAGTAAATGGAGCAGTGACATGAGCAGAAGGTTGTCGTTCTTACCCGGGGAGGTCTCATCAACGAGATAATTTCGTAGTAACAACGAATGATGAGAAGTCAGCAGACGTCATAGTACTAGCCTTATGGCTAGGAAGGGCAGAACAATAACAATTTTGGAAATCAAGGAGGTGGATACGCCACCAGTATCGCAGCCAACATCGTGATTAA
>NZ_BAAADA010000194.1:0-14409 GCF_039522005.1 Alkalibacterium indicireducens | reverse complement strand
CCGATTGGTATAGTCAGTGGGCCTTCACCACCTTTAATTTTTAGTTTTCATAAAAAATTTGACAGTTCCTTTTATGTAAACGCTTAATTTAAGTTTACCTTATATTCATTTAACTGCAAATACTTAAAACCTATAGTGCTATAAATTCTATCTATACTCAGACTATTCTCATTTTATTGTAGTTCCCTTTAATCACTATATTTCTGAAAATAATGACTCTTTATGGTATCAAAAGTTTTTATACCTCAATCATTATTTTCTATATACAAACGCTTCCTTTTCACGATCTAATGTCACTTTGTGTATTTAATCACTATTTTCCATCATTTACATTCTAAAACTTGCCCTTGTTCCGCTTAATATAAAGCGTTACACTCACTTTGTAAAACGCATACAAAAGGAATTTTGTTTTAATTTTTTTATAAATGAGCAAAAGATTAGAAAATAATTCAATTATACTCATTTATGATGTATACTAATTTAATATTGTTCATTACATAAAGAAAAGGAGTGTTTAATTATAATGGAACAAAAAAGAGAGCAATGGGGATCCCGCTGGGGCTTTATTTTAGCTACTATGGGTTCTGCAGTAGGTTTGGGAAACATCTGGCGATTTTCATACGCCATGGGAGAAGGCGGAGGTTCAGCATTTCTGATTATTTATTTATTAAGCGTCCTGCTCCTCGGATTTCCTGTCATGCTGATTGAATTCTCTATCGGACGCCGCTCACAGGCTGATGCCGTTCAAGCGTTCAAGAAGCTTGCTCCAAAATCACCCTGGTTTATAGCTGGAGGACTGGGTGTGCTGGCAGCCTTTCTGATTCTGTCATTTTATGGCGTAATCGGAGGCTGGTCACTGAGATACACCTTCGCGTATCTGACTGGAGGCATTACTGGAGATTCTTCTGAATTCTTCTCAGGCTTTATAGGCAGTACTGTTTCTCCTTTAATCTGGCAGTTCATTTTCATGGCTCTGACCATAGGGATAGTCTTTATCGGGGTTCAGAAAGGAATCGAGCTGTCCAGCAAATGGATGATGCCTATCCTGAGTGTGCTAGTCATCATACTGGCTGCATACAGCCTGACTCTCGGTGGAACTGCAGAAGCTCTGGATTTCATGTTCAAACCAGAATGGAGCGCATTCACTGACCCTAATATCTATCTCACTGCCATGGGCCAGGCATTCTTTACCTTAAGTCTTGGAATGGGTATTATGCTGACATACAGCAGTTACTTGAATCCCGATGTGCGTCTGACTTCTGCTGCTGCGATTATCATCGTTTTGGATACTGTATTTGCAATTATTTCCGGCCTGATCATCTTCCCGGCGTTATTCGCTTTCGGACTTGATCCTGCTGAAGGGGCGGGACTTGTGTTTATCGTGCTTCCTAATATATTTGAAGCCTTAGGTGGCATTGGAACGATTGTCGGTCTCGTATTCTTTATCCTATTTTCATTAGCCGCGCTATCATCAGCCATCTCGCTGCTGGAAGTATCCGTATCTTACTTTATGCGCCGGTTAAATATGTCCCGTAAAGCAGTTACGCTGATTGTTGGACTCGTTATTTCTTTACTGGGTGTATTGAGTTCATTAAGCCAAGGAGCCATGGAAATAACAATTATGGGAGACAGTTTCCTGGACTTCATTGATGGCTTCACCGGAAACCTACTCCTTCCATTGAGTGCTTTGATCACAGTACTATTTGTGAGCTGGACTTGGAAGAAAGAGGATATCCTAACTCATACAGATACAAGCGGAACTGCATGGTCAGGGCTCTTTATCTTTACAGTGAAGTTCATTGCGCCAATTGCCATACTCGTAGTACTGATCATCGGCATACTGAACTGGTAAGCAGCATCACGATAAAATTCATCCTCATGGGTATAGAGGATAGCCTTGTTTTTACTCATATTAAACAGCAGAAAACCAGAGCTTTAAAAGCTCTGGTTTTCTGCTGTTTATTGTTTAACTGTTATTCTTTTTCATATGTCTTTGTGCTTCTTACTGTATCGAAGTGTCTGACCTGACTTTCAATCGATTCTCTGCTATTCTCTAGGAATGGAGGAAGCGACAGTTTTTCTCCTAATGTTTCATAAGGTTCGTCGCCCATGAATCCTGGACCATCTGTAGCCAGTTCGATCAAAATCCCTCTCGTTACTCTTGCATACAGGGACTGAAAGAAGAAACGGTCGACAAATCCTGAATTAGGAAGCTGGAACTGCTGATAATGAGCGATCCAGTCTTCGATTGCTTTTTTATCATCTACTCTGAAGGCCACGTGATGAACCGTTCCGAATCCTTCTCTATGCACCGGCAAGTTTTCCTGAACATCGACTATAACTTGAGCACCATTTCCACCTTCGCCCATTTCGAACAGATGACATGTCTCTTCTTGTCCAATCTCTCTCATATTGTATACTTGTTCAAGGACAGCTTTAATATAATCGAAGTCAGCATAAGTCAGAAAGACCGGTCCTAACCCTGTAATGGCGTGTTCCAGAGGAATCGGCCCCTTCTGCCATGGCGTTCCAGACTCCACCCCTTCATTTGATTCATCTGAAATAAGCTGATACTGCTGATCATCGAAGTCTGTAAATCTCAGTACTTTTTTCCCGAACTGTTCCTGTATTCCATCATTATCAATGCTTAGTCTCTCAAATCGTTTAACCCAGTATATTAGCGACTCATCTGTCGGCACTCTAAATGACGTTCTTGAAATTTCATCATTTCCGTGGACACCTTTTGGAATATTAGGAAAGTCGAAGAAAGTCATATCTGTTCCTGCACTCCCCTTGTCGTCTGCAAAAAAGAGATGGTAGGTCTGAATGTCATCCTGGTTGACTGTCTTCTTAACCAGTCTAAGTCCTAAAACATGCGTAAAAAAGTCATAAATCTTCTCCGCGCTGCTGGTAATTGCTGTAACATGATGAATCCCTGTCAATTCTTTCATTATAAATCTCCTCCTGTATTTTTACCATTGTTTGTGAAATATTATTCAAACTCAATTTTCTCATATAGAGCTTGCTCAGGCGGTTTTTACTATAAAGATGATAATGCCTTTGAGCAATTTATTTCGAATTCGAAGCAATTATACCGTGTCTGTTTTTTATTGTCAAATTATTGCATTTTTATTAAGAATAAATCTTTTTAATAATATTTAATATTTTTGATTGCTAAACGACTTCCAATAACTTATACTTCCATATATAGAAAGCGTGGGATGAAAATGAAATTAGGAGAAATCATAAAAATCAAGCGAAAAGAACTTGGTTTGACTCAACAGCAATTGGCAAAAGATATCTGTGCACAGGCTCTGATCAGCCGTGTGGAAAAAGGAGATATTGTCCCGAAAAAAGCCATTCTTGATAAGCTCGAACAAAGGCTGGGTCTTGAAGAAAACGAACTGATCAAGGCTGAGCACGATAACAGTAAAAAGAATGAGCTGCAGGATGTTAAGAAAAACATCCGCCAATACTCTCTAAACAGAGACTACAAAACAATAGAATTACTGCTTGATCATCACAAGCTATTAATTAATAGCTCTCGAGATGTTAACGATAAGGTGTTTTTTGCTATGATTGAAGCATTACTGGAATACCAATTATATAATCGTGGAGATCGCTCTCTTGAAATACTGAATGGTATATATCTTGATGATGTTGAAACAGAACTTGCAGTTGAAGTTTACAATGCTCGTGGAATCATTTATTATAAAAGAGACGATTTTGAAAAAGCAAGACAATCATATAAAAGTGGAATCGATATTTTAAATGATTCGGTCAGCATTGAAATACGCGCTAAAATAACTTTGAATTATGCTTTAGCTTTGGAACAATTGGACAATAGCAAGGAAGCTCTTTCCTATGTATCTGAAGGTATTGATATGTTAGTTCAGAATAATTGTCTATATTCGTTAGGGGATTTTCACCATACGAAAGGACACATCTTTTATAAGCTAGGCAACTTAGAGGATTCAAAAGAGTGCTTTGAACTCTCTTCCAGCATTTTCAGACTACAAAACAACAAAAAACTTTTATCATTCTCTCAGCTGGCGCTGACGGAAATCAATAATAAATTGTCGTTAAAACAAGGAGGATTTTCATGAAAAAACATAGAAAAGCTTTCGCATTAGTCTTAGCTGGTTTCATGGCTTTAACCTTTATTGTATCACCATTAACTGTCCCAAGAATTCCACCACTGCTTGAACGAGCAGCTGTAGAAGTAGAACATAACGTAGCGTAACTTTACCCTGTCATCTGAGAAAGATAAAAACCTCCCGTAACGAAAACGAGTATACCGCCAGCTAAGGATTATCTTAGCTGGTTTTTTTCTTGGAACATATTATTACAGCTAACTGCATGATTATGATACTCTAACTATATTAAACAAAAGGAGTGGTATAGTTGGCAGATAGAAATAACGATCCGCATAGACATGAAGAGAATCGACGCACCGGTCTCTTTGCCCTGTTTCTCATAGCTCT
Organism: Alkalibacterium indicireducens; assembly: GCF_039522005.1. NCBI lineage: Bacteria > Bacillati > Bacillota > Bacilli > Lactobacillales > Carnobacteriaceae > Alkalibacterium > Alkalibacterium indicireducens. The sequence goes on along the minus strand of NZ_BAAADA010000194.1, from coordinate 9,925 downwards.
TGTCATCATCGTAGGAGTAATCGTCGTCATGTTCTTCATGGGAGATGGAGGAACCCCTACTGACACGGATACTGGTGACCAGACTGAAGAACAGACTGAAGACGGTGGCGATGATGCCGATCTGGACGTCGATATCGATATTGATGGAGATGACGGAACCGATGGCGAAACAGACACTGATACCGATACTGATACTGATTCCGGCGACGGAACAGAGACTGAAGAGGACGAGTAACACTTTAACTCCTGGTAGTGGGTATCGGGAGTCAATTCCCAGTCTCAAATGATTTCATTATATGGCACCTTTCTTCTTCCGCATGTACTTACCGTGCTGAAGTAGATTGTGTGCTTTTTTTCTGCCCTCCTGTAAACTTTCAGGTGACTCCCCTTCTTGTCTTTCCTCTGAAATTGAGCGATAATCTTATTATCATTACAAGACTTCTTTTTATTAATTATCGAGTCATACATTGAAAGGCAGGCCGTTGCATGAATAAACAAGTTAAGACAAATGTCATTAGACTGCTGGAGCAGCAGGATATCTCCTATAAAGAACACCATTACTTTGGGTCAGATGTGTCCAGTGGAACAGAAGTTGCAGTAAAAATGGGGAATAATCCTGACCAGCAGTTCAAAACGTTGGTCACTAGAGGAAAGTCTGGTGATTTTTATGTCTTTGTCATTCCTGTCAATCACGAACTGGACCTGAAAAAAGCTGCTAAATCTGTTGCTGAAAAAAGTGTGAGCATGATTAAGGAGAAAGAACTTCTTCCTCTGACAGGTTATGTACATGGGGGATGTTCCCCCATCGGAATGAAAAAAGCATTCAAAACTGTGCTTCACTCTTCTGCAGAACAGTTCGATACGATTAGTTTCAGCGCCGGTAAAGTCGGAGTATCAGTTGAAGTCGATCCCGATGATCTGATAAAACTCATTGATGGTCAGATTGCTGATGTTATAAAATACTAAATGATAGTAAAAAATGCCGGATCAGAGAAGTTCAGTCTCTTGATTCCGGCATCTTTTATGCGATCAGTTTCTTGTCAATTACTTTCTAATCTTACATCATAGCTTTTTCAGCTTTCATCGCTGCTTTAGGGTGTTTCCACATAGCCTTCTCAGCCTTAAAAGCGGCTTTCGGATGCTTAACCATCGCTTTAGCCTTTTTCATGTGCATCATTTTTTTAGCTTTATGCATTTTTTTCTTCTTATAGCTTGAAGGAAGAAGAAGTGTAAAGATCGTCAGGAACAGCCCGACTATCGGCAGCAAGAATAGTAGTGGATGTTTTTTAGCTTTGACCATCCAGCTTCCTTTTCGGCGCCAGCCACTATTCTGCCCTCTTTCGTGAAGTTCTTCAGCTTGTCCATGCAGGGTACTCTCTTTTGGTGAGCCTGCATCTCTAGATTCATCATAATTTGTCTTATACACAGACTTTTCAAGGAAGTGGTCTGTGAAACGTGGCATGATGGCTCCCATCAAGGCAATCATTTTAGATTGGCCACCTACAAACATGTCTCGGGTCGGATTCTGAGCCACATGCAGAATTGCTTCAGCTACGCTTTCAGGTGGGTACATCATGGCATCATGAGATGGTGCTTTATCGATATAACTTGCAGCATGGTCTCCATATGGTGTATCAACACGCGCCGGATGGATCTGAGATACAACGACAGGGATATGATCTTTTTCAGCTTCCATGCGAAGCGCATCAGTCAGACTGTGCACAGCAAATTTGGAGGAAGAATAGGTGCCCTGAATAGGGAATGTGCGGTTACCTACTACACTGCCCAGATTGATCAATGCACCTGCCGTCTCTTTGTCTTTGAAATGATCCAGAGCTGCCAGCGAGCCATATACTGTTCCCCAGTAATTAACTTCGAAGAGCTGTCTGGCGTCTTCAATCGGAACATCTGTAATGTGTCCATAGATTGCTACGGCTGCGTTGTTGACCCACGTATCAAATCCACCATACTCTTTTATTGTTTCCTCAGCGAGTCGATCGACATCTTCTTTATTAGACACGTCAGTGACAACATGAACCACTTCAGTTCCTTGATTCTTCAGTTCATCTGTCAGAGTTTTCAGTGCATCTTCTTCTGTTCCTGCGAGAACAAGCTTGGCTCCTTTTTCAGCTGCCATACGAGCTGTGACAAGTCCGATTCCGCTTGTTGCGCCTGTAATGACGATCACCTGATCATTCAGATTCTTCAGTTTCAGTGTCAGACTGTTCAACAGCTTAGTATCAGTTACATTTCGCTGTGTCATAAAAAAATCCTCCTTATAGAATTCAACATTCTATGCATCTAATGTTAATTTTAAAGGATAGATTTTTCTATACCAACTAATAGCACTCGAAAAGCCTCTAGCTTGAGTATTTATTTCTATTCAGATGCTGCTCCCCATTCAGATTTGAGCATGCCATAGATGACCATATTATGATAAGTACCGTTCAGGATTTCATTCTGTCTCCGCATGCCTTCCTCCACAAAGCCTAGTCTCTCAGGTATGCTCCTACTTCTCGTATTCCCTTCAGCCGCCCAGACCTCAAGTTTATCCAGCCCAACATGGTCGAATCCATACTCCATCAACGCTTTTACTGATCGGGTCATGATGCCCTTCCCTTGAAAGTCTGGTCCGAGCCAGTAGCCGATTTCAGCACTCTTTACATCCCAGTTGAATCCTTTCAGACCGACAGTACCAGCAATTTCCCCTTTGTAAATAATTAGATAATTCATAGCCTTCTGATCTGCGAATTGTTGAAGATTCCTTTTTGTGGCCTCTCTAATATCTTCCTCACCGTTTACTTTATTTATCCAGTTCATCCAAACTTTCAAATGATCTCTTGAGGATTCAATCAAGGCATACAACTCTTCCGTATCCTGATAATCTTTCAGTTTAAGGCTTAACTCTTCGTCGATTTTATAATAAAACATGTCTCTCCCCTTTTCACATTCCTATACTTAATCATATCCTTATCTTGAAACAATGCTAACTGTTCTTTCCATTATACTATACTGATTGATCTTATAAGCCTCAAAATGATTTTCCCATATTTAAGCCTGGTTGATGTTAAATACATACCAACATTTCCAAGCAGGTATCACTAGCATATGGTACAATAGCAGCACTAAATGAATGCGTTCACATTCGATACGGCGAGTCATCCTATTCCCAAACTAAAGTTTAAGGAGACCAGACAATGAGAGTATACACTAAAGTACTACTAACCGGATTGAGCCTCACTTTGCTAGCTGCTTGCGAAAATACTGATAACAGGACGGAAGTCGAAAGTGTATCGATAGATAGGCAGAAAGAAGATATTTACGACTCAAGTGGGAGTGGAGACACTCATTACCTTAGAGAAGTAGAACGAGCTGATCCGACATGGGCTGGAATCTCTTATTCTTCCCGTTTCGCCAGCAACCTGGATCTGGAATATATAGCAGAACTGACTGATCCAAACGACCTCACCTTTATCATTGATGAGATGATTGAAGGATCCAAACGTCAGCCTGGAATCGTTGATATATCTACTCCTTTATACGGGCTGGAAATAGAGTACACAGACGGCTCTAATGAAGCATTCCATCTTTGGGTCACACCTGATGGAACACAAGGTACGGTAATGGATGCAGCTGAAACACATTATATCTATACCTTTTCTCCAGAAGTATCTGAGCGATTCCTGTCTTTTATTCCTGATGAAGATATTGTCGACTCGCCTGTCCAGGCTGATTGGATCGATGACAATGCTTTCGGCATGACAGAAGTTATTGTCCCATACTCCGGTCAGACGGTTGACCAGACGATCATGTACTCAGACTTTATTCTAAGAGGCACATATGTCAGTGAAGAACCAGCTGATGTTCCTGAGTCCTGGGGAGATGAGAGCATAGCTTATTATTCATTCAAGGTGGACGAGGTATTAAAAGGAGAACTGGATACCGAAGAGATTACCATTGGTTACCCGAGGTATCTTGTTCATTGGGTTTGGGACCCGGAAACTGGCGAAGAATTAGGGATGGTCCCCATGGTCGACCCGACCAGGCCACAACCTACTCCCGAAGAGGATATTATTCTTTTTCTCAATGAAGGATTCGAACCTGACGAGTACTTGTACTTCTCTCATGAATCAATCGTTTTTGTCCAGAGTGACGATACTCTTAGAGGCGCCAGTCGGTATTACGATGATACGTTCGACTCTACTCACACAGTCGAACGCTTTGAAGTAAATAATGACTGGGAAGTTGAGATCACTCTAGTTGTTGAAAATGAAGATTTGCCATTGGATGATCCTTTCGCGGGAATGACACTGGATGAACTGAAGACGATGATTCCTTAATATCTAACTCTAATAGGAAGCTGATCTGTTAAATAGCTGCAGATCAGCTTTTTTTATTTAAAAATCTGAAGGATTTTTTTCCTTTCAGCCCTAGAGGTGTTTTTTAGATGGTGAATGCCTCATAACTGATTTTTGTGGGGTATTCGTCTGATTATTTAGAGTGCGAATTCCTCATAAGTACAGGTTACACGGCATCCGTATCTTCTAATCATTACCCCATACCTGATATATCGTACTAATAAGGTATTCGCCAGTTCAGTCTTAACTTAGATGGTTCACCAATGAACCATAAAAGAGTTTATGGTTCATTCCCATTATTTTTTTGACTGAGAATGTACCATATATTTTTATATAAACCATTCGTGTCTTCAATCGATCGCCTAATGGTTCATAAACTGACATATGGACTATTCGCCCAAACTTTCCGCCACGACTATCTTCACTCACTCAGTTCCAGCCTACTAAAAAAGTCGGACACTGCCATTCCTAGTGTCCGACTTCCTCTTATCGTTTTTTATTCTTCAGTTTAGAAGCAGCTAAGTCATAATTTTTCTGATGACTCTCTTTCATCCCTTCAAAAAATGGATAACGGGCTCTGCACTCATCTTCCAGGTTCTCAAAATCAGTCGTTAACTGGGTTAAGTAGTAATCTGAAAAGTTCAGCCGGTCCATGACTTCTTCTTTAGAATCTGTCACATTTCCATGTCCGGGCACATGGTAGCTGATGGTATAATTTTCCAGGATTGATCGTGCTTTCTTAACTGTCCGCTTATAATCTTTGTAGCTACTATAGATGAATGGAAACTCGACATCAGAAAGATAGTCTCCTGATAAAAAGAAACAGTAGGGTTCAACTATCGTAAACAATCCATCTTCCGTGTGGCCTGGGGCAAGATAAAATTTAAGCGTCACCTCACCCAGTTTCAACATATCATTGTCTGTCGTTATCAGACGGTCGACTGTTGGGTAGCTATGGTCATACTCTCTTTCGATATAGTACATTCGGTCAAATGCCTTCATTTCATCAACGATCTGGTCTTTTCGTTTATTATGATGAAAAGCTCGCGAGGCGATGACGAACGCGTCAGGAAATGCGCCGGCACCTATCAGATGATCATAATCACTATGAGTATAAATGATGTACAGTTTTCTATCGCCTAGGCGCTCATCGATATAGGCTCTAATTTCCTTCACTTCTTCAGGGAGCCAGTTCGGGTCGGTCATGATTATCGACTGTTCTGTTTCTATGATGACTGTGGTCGTTTGAAATAATGTACTTTTGAATACCGTGAGATTTCCATTTTGAAAATGAAGCATAGCCACTCCTCCAATTGTCCATCATGATTGTCTTAACTATACCACAATAGATTCTTCGCTGTTACTGTTCTTTGATGAAAGCCTGAATGCAATGTCATCCCTATCAGTTAAATGCAATTTGTACCTGTTTCGATCTTCTCCTGGTTTCCTGAAACATATTTATTACAAAAAAATGACGGCTACCCGAAGGTCCGTCATCATTAGACTATTCAATTAAAATTCGACTTGGACGCTCTTGTCATCTTTCTTAAGTTTCAAGGTTACTTTCTGTGGTGTCAGTTTAAGAACCAGGATGTTGGGATCGTCTTTCCCCTTATAGGTGTCATCCATATAATCATTCCATGCCCGGTCAATAAGATCCTGATCCTGAGTCAGAGAAACGGTTGCTTCTATTTCAAGGTAATCCTTGTCGAATACGCCCTCTTCGTAGCCGATAAGTACGAAAGCATGATTGTTCGCTTCAATATCTTCTACTTTTTCAGTACGCTTGTCCGTAACGGTATACAATACAAAATCGTCACTTTTAAAGTCCATATAGCGTGCCACAGGCTTATTCCCTGATACAGTAGCTAACACGCCTACTTCATTCTTATCCAGAATCTTCAATGCTTTTTCTTTTGCTTCTGTCATGTTTCACATCTCCTTAAAGGTTTGTATATACTATGACAGGAATCAGGATGACAAGCAAAAAATCTGCCTGAATACCTCCTATGTCTAACGAGGTATTCGGGCAGGTTTAATTTCAAGCTCGATTTCTCAGCTTACTTTTTTCAAAAAGTATTCAAGTACAGCAAAGTCATCAGTGAGTTCAGGATGGTGGGCCGTCACCAACACATTGTTCTGTTCGGCCGCAACGATTCTTCCTTCCACTTCAGCAAGGACGGAGACTCCTGGTCCGACTTTCTCTATAAATGGCGCACGGATAAACACAGCTTCTACTGACTGATCGATCCCTTTAAAATCCAGCTTTGTTTCAAAACTGGCTACTTGTCTACCAAAGCCGTTGCGTTCAACTTCTATGTTTATGAAGCCCAGACGAAGATCCTGCGTCGGGTGACTGTCATCCGTACTGCAGAGAATCAGTCCGGCACATGTACCAAAAATTGCATGTCCAGCTTGATGAAATTGTCTGAGTCTATCTTCCAGATGATGCTCGCGAATCAGACGTCCGATAGCTGTCGATTCACCTCCCGGTATGATCAGTCCATCGATCATGTCAAATTCTTCTTCTTTCTTTACTGAAACAGCTTTGACTCCAATCTTTTCCAGCGCTCGAATGTGTTCTCGCACGGCCCCTTGAAGGTTCAGTACTCCAATCGTTTTAGTCATGGTTACCACCCACGGTCCTGCATGCGTTCGGATTCAGCCAAGTTACTGATTTCAATGCCAGTCATAGCTTCACCTAAGTCTTTAGAAAGTTCAGCCAGCAAGGTGTAGTCTTCATAATTTGTTGTTGCTCGAACAATCGCACGGGCGAATTTTTCTGGAGATTCAGACTTAAAGATTCCAGATCCCACAAAAACGCCGTCAGCACCAAGGCTCATCATAAGCGCCGCATCTGCTGGAGTAGCGACACCTCCAGCCGCAAAATTGACCACAGGTAGTTTCCCTAATTCCTTGACTTCTTTAACTAAGGCATATGGTGCACCAAGATCTCTAGAAAAGGTCATCAGTTCGTCGTCGGACTTTGTCTGTAGGTTACGAATCTGGCTGTTAACTTTACGCATATGACGAACCGCTTCAACGATGTTCCCTGTTCCCGGCTCTCCTTTTGTTCGAAGCATAGATGCCCCTTCCCCGATTCGTCTCAAGGCTTCTCCAAGATCACGGCAGCCGCAGACGAACGGGACGACGTATTCCGACTTCAACAAGTGAAATTCTTCATCTGCCGGTGTCAGCACTTCACTCTCATCGATGTAATCCACACCCATGGCTTCAAGGATTCTAGCTTCAGAGATATGTCCAATTCGGGCTTTGGCCATGACCGGTATACTGACAGCGTTCATGACTTCTTCTATAATTGTCGGATCAGCCATACGAGCGACTCCGCCTGCTTTTCTGATATCAGAAGGCACGCGTTCCAAGGCCATGACCGCTACGGCACCAGCCGCTTCCGCAATCTTTGCCTGCTCATCGTTGACCACATCCATGATCACGCCACCCTTCTGCATTTCAGCCATTCCACGTTTGACTCTTTCAGTTCCAACTACTCGTTCACTCATTTAAATTCCTCCTGTTTGCAATAGGTTTTTTACCATTGACAGTAGTATATTTTTTTTAGATTCATATGAATACATCCAATTGGACTATATTTTACCCATCCAATTTATGCTATACTATTTTAAATTGATAAAGGGGGATTCAAATGTGGGCACTGGATAAGACTGACGGTAAGCCTTTATATCAGAGCATCATGCAACTGATCGAAAGTAAAATGAAAGAGGGTGAGCTGCTTCCTAGAGAACGTCTGCCTTCTGAACGGAAGCTGGCTGAATCACTAGGAGTAAATCGCTCAACCGTCATACGGGCTCTTGAGGAGTTGACTGCTCAAGGTGTCCTTGTTCGTAGAAAAGGCAGTGGCACATTTGTGAATGCTGATAAATGGAACCTCCAGACTAAGCCGCTTGTCAACTGGGGGGTATCTCCAGAAAATGAGCTTTTGTATAAACCGACTGCTTATGAAGCTGCCGCAGCCAGTCGACGTGCTTATGGGTCTGGCTCTGTTCTCGATTTGTCAAAAGGCGTTCTGCCTCCAGATCTATTGCCTGATCTAGAGATTCCCAGTCTCCACTGGAGTGAGCTGGTCGAACAGGAAATCAGACAGTCGTCTTCTCATACAGGGATACATTCATTGAAGGAAAGCGTCCAGACGTATCTGAAGAAATCCTATCAGATGAGCGTTCCTTTAGAAGAAATCATGATCACTTCAGGCACACAGAATGCTCTTTTCCTGATTACTCAAGGTCTGCTCAAACCAGGTGACGCTGTGGGAATCGAGGCTCCTTCCTACTTCTATTCACTCCGGCTCTTTCAGGCAGCGGGACTTCGAATCGTCCCCATTCAAATGGATGCAGAAGGCATGACGGTTAAAGGGCTTCAGGAAGCTTCACTGAAGTATCATTTAAAAATGGTTTTTCTGAACCCGATTTTTCAGAATCCGACGGGTCTCGTCATGTCTCCACGACGAAAAGCTGAGATTCTTGATTACTGCCTGTTGAAACGTATCCCTATAGTAGAAGATGACGCATACGGCACATTGAGTTTTGACCCTGATTTGGATAACCGTCCACTTAAAATGCTGGATCAGAATCAGCAGGTTATTTACCTCGGTACCTTGTCAAAACTTGCCGGACGTCACCTGCGAATCGGATGGATGGTAGGTCCTGAGGCTATATTGAAGAATTTGTCTTCAATCCGCGCTCAAATCGATTCAGATTTGAGTTTCCTTCCTCAGTTTATGGCGGATCACTTTTTACGTCATCAGATGAATCAGTATCAGGAAAAGATTATTCGTGAATTGAAAGCCCGCAGCGCTTCAATGGAGAAGTGGCTAAGAGAAACATACGGGGATAAGGTGAATTTCACACGAGCGAAAGGCGGATTTCATTTGTATTGCCGCCTGAAAGATCCTGAACCTGGAGTGACCGATTCGTTTCTTACTAAGCTCTTGAATCAAGGGGTAATCGCCACAGAAGGGCGTCGATTCGGTAGCCAGACGGATGGCTTCCGATTAAGTTTTGTTAATTATCCAGTGGAAAAATCTGACTGATCAGATTTTTTCTTTATTTTGGTTCAGAGTGTGGATGTGAATGTGCATATATTTGTTTATGGTACATTCCCCACTTTACATTTAGACGCAATAGACCATAGATGAGTTTATGGTCTATTCATCTGTCTAATTCATCATCCAGAACCTGTTCAAACAATCGAGTAGGAGGTAAATAATTAATTTATTTACCGTCCTCTCACACCACCGTACGTACGGTTCCGTATACGGCGGTTCAATATCTTAAGTAAGCAGACTCTGCCAGGTCTCGTAGTGGAACTCCGTTCCAACGGTAGAGTCTTTTCGTTGTAAGCACCCAATGAACCTCAGGTGTTTTTGATAATCTCCAGTACTTCTTTCTGGAGTAGCCTATGCGTTTAGCACTGTCCATATCTAGACCTAAACGCATTAATCTGCTAATCTTAGTACGCGGGTTTTTCCATCTTTTTAAAATCAGTTGTCTGATACGGTGATGCAGCCATTGCTCCACTTTCTTCACGAA